>JAJRTM010000875.1 GCA_024278285.1 Planctomycetota bacterium | reverse complement strand
TAACAGCGAACGAATTAATTGTGAGTAAGTCACAATAAGTCAGTATCTAAATCGAATAAGAGGTGTGGAAAAAACGTCAGAGAATTTCTGTAGCTTACGAACAAGCGGAATCTTGTCTGATTTTCTCGATCATGGCAAGATGAAATTGCGAAGCCGATCTGTTTGTTCATTATTCAAGCAGTCATCCAGGCAGATTTTAGAATCGTGCCCGTCTTTGCGAGAGATATTCGACCAGCGCAGTGTCGAATCTCATGCTGGTATCCAGAGGAACAAAATCTGCTCCCATCGCCAGGCATTCTTTTTTGTAGGTTTCCTGAAGCTCTTTCATCGCTTCAAGATAATCGTTGCGGATGCCCGATGCGTCGAGTTTGAGCTGCTTTTCGGTTTCGGGATCGCGTAAAGAAACCGAGCCACTGAACGGGAAAGTGACTTCCGCTTCATCCAGAACATTGAAAACGATGACATCATGTCCCGCATGGCGAAGTAATCGTAAAGAATCGAGTACTGGTTCGGGATCGACCAGCAAATCAGAAAAAAGCATAATCAAGCTTTTGTGCTTCACCATCGGGGCAAACTGCCTTAATGAATGAGCGATTTCGGTCGGTCCGGCCGGCTGCGCCCGTGCCAGTAACGCCAAAATTGTCGCCAGTTGAGACCGCCTGCTTTTGGCTGGCAAAATCGTCCGTAATTTTTGATCGAAAGTAACCAGGCCAACCGGATCCTGCTGATGGATCATCATGTACGCAAGGGCGGCTGCGAGGGAAACGCTGTATTCAAATTTGGTTAATTCCTGCCGAAATGTGTAGCCCATGCTTTCGGAAAGATCGAGCATTAAATAGCCCGTGATGTTCGTTTCCGCCTGATATTTTTTGACGTAATAGCGGTCTGTTTTTGCATAAACAAGCCAATCAATATCCTTCGGATCATCCCCGGTCGAATATCGACGATGCTCACTGAATTCGACGCTGAACCCGTGGAAGGGACTGGTGTGCAGACCACTTAAAAAGCCTTCGACAATGAACTTGGCCCGTAAGTCGAGCCGGGCAACATTGCGAATCACTTCCGGTTTGAGATATTGCTCTGCTTTAGCCATGAAGTTAATCTTTTCTTCACTCAAGAGAACCTCTATTAATAGAGGTTAAACCTTAAAGAACCACGAAAGAAACGAAAAGCACGAAAAGAATAATTCGTTTAACGGCAAGCCGAAGGCGACTGCGTCAACAGGTTTGCTTTATTTTGAAGGTGCCGAACCGCGAATAAACGTGAATTTTCGCGAATTAATTTTAGTCATCGTATCTGTGCTTTTTGTAACTATTCAGCTTTGGCGTAGGGTCCGCTATTGCGGACCACGATGGGAAATGGATCCCCTTAGGGGCGTTCGATAAATAACTGTCGTGATCTTTGGATGGCCCAGACGCATCGCGTCTGGGTGACGCAGTCACAAGAGGCCGAGAATGTGATTGACCAATATCAATCATCTCCCCCCACATTTTACAGTCAATATAGTTATTTCGAGAGTTTTACAATCGCTCAAACCACATTCTCGGCTTCCTGTTGCGGTGCAACTCAGACACTCCGTGTCTGAGCTATCCCTGTAGCGAAATGCGACAGTAATTGTTCGAGTAATCCTTATTTCTGCGGTGGTCCACAATAGCGGACCCTACAGACAACCTTAATTTCTACAAAAACCAAACGTTGCTGAATAGTCACCTATTCTTTTTGTTTTGCCTCAGTGTTCTCAGTGTCTCGGTGGTTCACATCTTTCTTCTTCGCGGTAAAAAATATCTTGCCGCTTCTGCACAGCATTTCCCACTTCTGTACAGCAGCATTTCCCAGATAAGAGCCTAGGGAATAATCCTGAAATGACTACCCTGACGCCCAACGCCTACTACCTAACGCCAATTCTAACAATTACCAGCAAAGAAATGGAGTCCATCCCCAATTTAGCTGCATTGCAGGTGGGTATTTTGCAATTTCTACAATTTGGATTGGCGGCGTCCCGTATCTGGAATGCTCGTCTCGACAAAAATAGAGGGATCAATTATATGCTCACTCACAAATGACTTCTCAGCATCGTGTCTGCTTCGAGCGGCGGTGCTTTCTATAGTTCCCAGAATCGTGGAACATTTATGAAATCTTCATTATTGACAATTATCATTGGGTGTTTTCTTCTGGCTGGCTGCCAGAGTGCGAATTCACTTTCATCCAAGCTGACGTCTGGCCTGTTTAGCCCATCAAAAAGCAAACACACGCTCAGTTCCAACTCTCCCAATCCGTCTTCACCTTCAGCGATGCAGCTTTCGAGTGATGATTTTCGGCAAGGCGAAGAAGAGTTAAAAAAGGGGAACCTGAAAAAGGCCAAGAAATCTTTTCTGGCCGTCGTCAAACAACAGCCGAACAATGCGGCTGCCCATCATCGATTAGGCTACATAGCAGATAAAATGGAAAATTTCACCATGTCCAGAATTCATTACATTACTGCAATGAAACTGGAACCGAATAACCCAGATATCGCCTGCGATCTTGGCTATTCCTACCTGTTGCAAAACCAGTTAGAGGAATCACAACGATATCTTGAAAAAGCGTTGACGATCAACCCGGCCCATCAATCAAGTTTGTTA
>JAJRTM010000874.1 GCA_024278285.1 Planctomycetota bacterium | reverse complement strand
GTATCAATCCCCTGGATTTCGCCGCTGGCAAGTCCCGTATTAATCGCGAGTAGTTTATCGGGAAGAACTTCTCCCCAGGCGACAGGCACGCTGCGGATTTTCACTTGATATTCGTTTTGTTTCAGTCGCATGTTATCGCGAACTCGAACCTTGGGCATGATGATTCCCAAGTCCTGGGCGATGCGGTCTCTGACGCGGGTGACACGATCAAGCATGTCTCCACCACGGGCAGGGTCAGCAAGTATCAACAGCCCTAACCCTAAATCCAGTTCCATCGGGTTCACATGTAGATGATCTTCGGGACTTGGTTCCGGTGTCGCTTCCTGCTGTTCCTGTTCCTGCTGTTCATGTTCCTGCTTAACGGAATCATTTTTTTGTGTTGTCTGAAGAAACAGGCCAATCCCCCCAAGACAGAGTCCCAGCGTCAACATCGGTGCAACCGGGAGTCCCGTAAATGATAATGAAATCAAAAACGCGGCTGAAAGATACATCGCAATCGGATGGCGAAATAATTGCCCGACAACATCGGATGATAAATTACTTTCGACACTCGTTCGCGTTACAATCAGGCCGGCTGCCAACGAGATCAAAAAGGCTGGCACTTGAGTAACGAGTCCATCCCCAATGGTCAATGTTGTAAAAACATTGACCGCTTCCATGAAAGTCATTCCTTCTTGAACGACTCCAATGAACAACCCGCCGATTATGTTGATGAGTGTAATAATAATACTGGCAATCGAATCGCCACGCACAAACTTGCCCGCACCATCCATCGCCCCGTAAAAATCTGCTTGAGCGGAAACTTCTTCGCGGCGAGTTTTTGCCTGTTCTTGCGTTATCAACCCCGCATTCAAATCGGCATCAATCGCCATCTGCTTGCCGGGCATTCCATCTAAAGCAAATCGAGCAGCGACTTCACCAATTCGTGTCGCCCCTTTTGTGATGACCATAAACTGAATCGTGACCAAAATGATAAAGATGATCACCCCAATCGCAGGCGAACCACCCGCAACGAATTCACCAAACGCCTGAATAACTCCTCCCGCTGCTTCGGTTCCACGGGTAGAAGCTCCCGAAAGAATTAAGCGAGTTGAGGCAACATTTAAAACAAGACGGGATAATGTCGTCCCCAACAAAAGTGCAGGAAAGACACTGAATTCAAGCGGTTTTCTGACATGAATCGTGGTCATCAAAATAACGACCGCAATCGTAATGTTGCAGGCTAAAAGAAGATCCAGCAACATCGGGTGCATCGGCACGATAATCACCAGAATCGAGCTGATGAAAAGCACCGGAAAAATCAAATTCAGATTTCGTCGCAATAATTTGCGCAACGATCCTGAAGAACCATCCATGAATAGACTCGCTAATCAATCACGTCTTGTGATTGAAATAAGGGAAGGGATTAAGGTAGGAAACGGGGAGGGGAAATACTAAATCCGAATATCTAATTCCGAAACAAATTCAAAATAACAACTTCAAATGACACAAACTAATCATTCAGAGTTTTACAAGATCGCACCAAATATTTTCATTAATTCTGTACTCTCTTGAACGAGTTTGTCACGTTCGGAATTGAGAGAAGCGTCGTGTTGAGTATCAATCAGACGCAACCAGTATCGTGTCTCTTTTGATTCTTTTCTTGAAATTCGGATTCGCATTCGAAAATCTTTTTTGCCCAATGCTTCATTGGCTTCAATGTAGTTTGCTCCAACTGAACCAGAGGAACGGACAACTTGTTTGACGTCTTCAAGATTACAGATCGTACGAGGAAGTCTCTTTACAAACGCCCGCAGTCGCCGGGCAAATTCATACGTTCGATCTTCCAGGTCGTACTGACCGGTTCCTGATTTTTTTGTCATTTATAGATTGAGATTTTGAATTTGTTTCGGATTTCGAAATTAGGATTTCGGATTTGCTCAGAAAATACCAAACAGATCGAAAAGGAAGGGTAGTTTTTGCTCACAAGGTAGGAAAAGGGGTGAGCAATGTGAAAGGGTTGAGGGGGAGTGATATGGGATACGGAAAAAACTGTCCAGATGAAATGTAAAAAAAGATTAAAGTTAAATCCCTTACAATGCCGAGGGGGCAGATTTTCGGTCTTCGGTATCTAAAAATGCCTGCAACATGAACTGGGCAGCCAGTTTGTCGAGATGCTGTTTTCGCTTCGCGGGACTCATCTTGAATTCACGTAAGTGGTTGTGAGCCATTGAGGTTGTGAATCGCTCGTCCCAAAAAGTAAGAGGCAATTTCGTTGCATTACTTGCCCATTCTCCAAACGCACGAGCCTCTTTCGCTTTCTCGCCTTCGTCTCCGCTCATGTGAACAGGCAGTCCGACAACGAGCCCTTTGATGCGATATTCTTTGCAGATATTACAGAGCATTTTGGCATCTTGGGCAGGTTGCAAGCGATGCAACGTATCGAGAGCCGAGGCGATACTCTGATCCGGCGTCGAAACCGAAATCCCGACACGCTTCGAACCGTAGTCCAGCCCCAATAACGCACCAGTTGCAGGAAATTCTTGTGACATTATTCAATTAAATCTATTACATAAGGCGAAACCGCAGGCTTCATTCGGTGTTAATGTGTAGTGGACCCCAATCGTTGGACAGATTTTAGGTTACTTTAAGCTCATTTTGATTTGCTTCTTTTTCATCATTCGAGCTGCTGAGTCCCCTTCGTCCCGCCGTCGTGTCAGCCTTCACACTTGCCAGGTTGATGCGGCGG
>JAJRTM010000873.1 GCA_024278285.1 Planctomycetota bacterium | reverse complement strand
CATCAGTTCTGCAGGGCATCAGTTCTGCAGGGCATCAGTTCTGCAGGGCATCAGTTCTACAGGGCATCAAAGATGTTCATGAGAATGCTTGACTTCAAAACCAAAACCTTTGAGCCACTGATCCCATTCCTGGGCAGATTGGTGACTCGAAAACTCCGCATGCTTCCACGATTTACACTGAACAACAAGATCAGTATGCCCATCGTGGCTATCAATATCGATTGTGCATCCAAGCCCTTTCAGAATGGCAATCAACTCCTGATACTGCCCTTCTTCTTCAGGATGCAAAGTCACTTTTTTCGTTAGTCGATATTGAACTTCTTCAGGCTCTTTACCATGCCCGGCATTTTTATCGTGCCCGGCATTTTCACCGTGGTCATGGTCGCCTTCTTCAGCATGTTCGTGGTGCCCCTGCCCCTCATGCTCTTCGCTGTGACCATGCACGATTTCAAATCCCGCGTCCCGTAACCATTTCTCCCATTGATGGGCGATCTTTTGTGTCGAAACAGAAATGGACTGCCATTGTGGACACTCATACTGCACAACAATCGAATCACCTGTTTGCTGACGATTCACTTTGCATCTCAGTTTTGTTAATGCCCGAATAAGTTTTTCAGCTTCGCCGGAATCTTGAAAAGATTGGGAATGCACTTTTTTTGTTTTGTAAGCAACCGATGTATCTTTTGCGAACAAAAGTGAACTGCCAATAAAGACGATGGCTAATGCGATGCTTAGATAATTTGCCATAACTTTCATCTGACAAGACTCCTGTTTTTACAATGGAACAGCCGTGGGGATCTCTAAAAACAGCAAAGCAAAAATTATGCCAGAGCAGTATCAATCGACTGATCAATCAAATGTCGAGAAACAGGGCGAATCTTTTTGACGACCTTCTTTACATCCAGTCGTAGCAATAAAATCAGCGCAATGAAGCGACAAATGAGAAGCTCAGCAGAAAAAAAGAAACACCCAATGAGTTCAAATAAGCGGAGGAACCCAATTTGCAGATCTATATGAGCCAGACCTGAATCATAGCGAAGCCAGACTCGCCGTTTTTTCCAAGGGAGTCGAACTCTGTTTGTAAGCCCCAAAAAGAGCCTGCTGTTTGCGTACAAACAAATTGAGTCAGACACAGAGTGACAGGCGGATGCGAAATACCATCGAGATCGCAAAGCGTAGAATTGTCATGCAGGAAAACACAATCAGAATGTTCACATTTGCAGTGACAAGGTTCTTTGGCAGGTGAATTATTGTGCTGAGAACTCTCTTCAACCACTTCAGGGTAGAGGCAGCAATTGCTGGTCATTTCTGATTGTTGGAAAGAGCATGCTTGACCGTTTTCACAACAATCAGATTGACACGAGCCAGATTGACACGAACAGCAAGAATCGCATTGCGTAACCTCTTCACCACAGCACGTATTGCAAGCGTGATGAAAGCTACACCCAAACAGGCTGTGGGTAGCCATCACAACAATCGTGATCAGTTTAATGAAAAGGGAACGAATCATATCTCTTCCAATGTACGCGGATAGTTACTCTCTATTATCGGTAACAAATAAGGCGAAAATCTATATAAACTATTCAAATCCAATCAAAAGAAAAACTTGTTCTTGCTGCTTCTTACATCGCAGGTCGCTCTGAAATATCCCAGCGGGTAGCAAGGCGTTTTTGGTTCTCTTGATAATTGTTCAGAATGACCTGACGCAACTCCTGACTGCGATCCGGGTGGACGTTTTTCAAACGGTCAGCCATCTGCTGCAACCAACTTGGCTGGCGAGCCATCGTGAGTGAAATCGTGTGCATAAACAGACTGATTTCCTGAAAATTGCGATCCGAAATATAATTACTCACCGGCGAAATCATCCTGGCTGCGGTTTCAATCGCAGCGTTGGGGAATGTAATAAATACATCTGCGCTATGCCTGACAAAAATGGTGCCATCTTTTTGCTTTTCAAACTTTGAATGCAGGCAAAGTACGCCGCTGCCTGCAATCGGTTTTTTCAACAAGGGGCTTTTGAATTCACCTCTGCAGTAAATAATATTCGTTGTTTTGCTTCGACGAAGATAAAACATTTCGCTTTTGGTACCGTCGTTGTTATCCATTTCGTATTGGAACGGACCTGTTTGTCGTAACTGCATGGCTGAAATTCCCATCGCCTGCCATAAGCTGACTACAACATCGGGATGCCCAATAAAATACTCGTAAGTTTCCGGATTAACTTCAAAACGAATTTCCGGCAAACGACGATACAGGCTTAAATCTTCAAGAACCTTGTTTGAAGTTTGGCGACCAGATTTTGTCAGTTCTGTTCTTCGCAATCGTACAATCGCTCGATCACGCACGTCTCGGCTTGACGTTCCTTTTTTAGTCACCTGATAGTTGGGAAGCAGTCGCTGTAATTCTTTTTCTCGTTGAGGATCGGGGGCATATTGTTTGAGAACTGATTCGTCACTGAACGATTTCAAACGATTGACGCTGCCACGAACCTGCTCGGACATCCGAGAAGAACGGCGCTGCTGATCAAAATCCCCCGCCTCAAGACGGATAGATGCGTAGAAAAGTGAGCAGGATAAAATCATCAACCCCAAATATTTCATTCGATTTACGATCACTTTCCTTGCGCCTCTCGCAAAACCATCTGTCCACAATATATTATTGGTCTCGGGTAACGAATCAGTTATCGACGCCAGCGAACCAGCATCAAGGCAGCGAATGCAAAACCACAGACAATCAGGCTGATCATCGTTGTTGATATTCGAGACGAACTTACTGAATGACTTCTTAATTCCTCTTCATCAATCAGCAAGGGAGCCTCTTCCATTTCAGGACTGCCTTCAATCCCCATCTCTGCAAACCCTGCTGCAAATTCATCAAAATCGGAATTAAGTTGCTCAGCTTTTCCAGGATTAATCCCCGGTGCAATCAATTGGGGCATCCTGCCTGCATCGCTCATCAGTTGAACGCCGCGCTCTCCCCGATTTCCATCCCCACCGAAAGATAACAGGGGAGGTAACGATGAACCCGCCTCTGGTAATGCCGGTTCATCGCCAGCAGAATCACCTTCGGGCCCCTTGGCCAGCAGTAAGATTCTTCTTTTTGATTCAGGTAAGGTTGGTCTGTTTCCATAAGGAGCGTTGCCTGCCGAATCGTAAGATGTTTTTTCGATCGTTGAGCTT
>JAJRTM010000079.1 GCA_024278285.1 Planctomycetota bacterium | reverse complement strand
CCCATCGCTCGCGCCAGCGATGCCCCCACCAGATTGATTTCATCGTGACTGGTCACCGCTAAACAGAGATCAGCCGTGGAAACATCTGCCTGAAAAAGAGTGATCGCATCGCAACCAGAACCGTGAATGGTTTGGATATCCAACCCTTCGCCGGAGCGTTCCAACGCTTGCTTGGAAGAATCGACAAGGCGAACATTATGATTGTTTTCGCACAGCATTTCTGCAATCGAAGTTCCAACCGTCCCCGCTCCCAAAATAACAATGTTCATTCAACTTCTCTCTCGATTGACGATGGTACAATTGCCTGTAAAGTACAATTCGAGAGATTGTTTAGCAAGCAGGTTGGACCCGCAGGCGTGTTCCGATATGCAGTTCAGGATCGAGGCTTAAATTATGTGGGTAAAGATATGCGGATTCACGACTTTGGAAGAAGCTCGCGCGGTCGCTGCTGAAAAGATTGATGCCATCGGCTTGAATTTTTATCGGCAGTCTTCTCGCTACGTCGCACCGGCTAACGCCACTCAAATTGCAGCCTGTTTCGATGACACGATCAGCAAAGTCGGCGTCTTTGTCGATTCCCCGCCTGAGCAAATTCGCAGCATTTATGAAACAGTCCCTCTCGATTTCATTCAACTGCATGGCGATTATTCCATTGAAGATGCGATTGAACTTCGCGATTTGCCAATCATCTGGGTACACCGGATGGGGAAAGATGGGCTGACTGAACTAAAAGAAGAATTGGAACAACTCAAACAGGCAGATGTAAAACTAAGTGCCTGCCTGGTTGATGCACGCGTTCCGGGAGAGTGGGGAGGCAGCGGACAGAAAGTTGACTGGAGTAAACTGGCAGCCGAATATAATTTTGAAGACCGGCCGCGATTGATTTTAGCGGGGGGGCTCGTTCCAGAAAATGTTGCACAAGCGGTTCAACAAGTAGATCCCTGGGGCGTCGATGTCGCCAGCGGCGTGGAGCAAGAGGGTAAAAAATCACTCGAAAAGATTCAAAAATTTCTGCGGCAAGCTTACAGAGTTCTTTCTTGAGCCCCTGCTACCCAAAAATGCGTGGAGTCAGCAATTTTTTCTCTTCATTTCCGGTTGACACCTGCCGATAGGTTGTATATAAAACTATCTATGAGCGACGACTGTCCCGAACTTCCCTGTTTTTGTGCGGCTTTCAGGCGTGTCGAGAGAATACTGACTCGGCACTACGATAGCTATTTGCGCGAATGCGGTTTGCATCCGTCGCAGTTGTGGATTCTGTTTTTTGTTCATGGAAACGATCTGTTAACTCAACAGGAACTGGCCCGGCAACTTTCAATGGATAAAGCGACTCTCTCTCGTAATCTAAAACTCTTAATCCGAGACGGTTATCTTGAAACCAATCCGGGGGAAGATCGCAGAACTCGTTTGATAACATTGACCGCTGCGGGAAAGAAGAAAGTGAAACAGGCCATCCCGTTATGGGAACAGGCACAGAAAGCTCTTGAAGAAAAACTGGGGAAGGATTTCGAAGGCATCCTCTCTCAGTTGAATCGTCTTCCCGGACGACTCAATCAGTAACCGCCTTTTAATATTTTTTGCAACAATAGTTGCATATAGAACTAACTGAAAGGTTTGAGTAATGTCAAGTCAACATGCAGTCGGTACAAGTTCTGTCTTCCAGGCAGGTTCTATGGATACCTGGCTCGGAAAGCACCTTTGGAAGCATCCTTCCGGGAAGGAGATTCCGGGAAAGTTGTTTTTGAAAGAGCAACTCGGCTTAACAGGCACCGAAATTTCACTCGGCCAGATACCTCCTGGTGCAGGCGTTTCGTATATCCATACGCATAAACAGAATGAAGAAGTTTATATTTTTCTGACCGGTCAGGGAGAAATGTTGCTCGATGGGGAAACGCATCCCATTGAACCGGGGACTACTTTTCGCGTAGCCACCACGGTTGAAAGAGCTTGGCGAAATACCTCTCAGGAGCCGATGTCTTACATTGTCATTCAGGCAAAAACAGATTCTCTCGAACAATGCACATTCGAAGATGGCAACATCTGTGGCGATGCCCCCTGGGCCTAACGCCGAAACGATTCCTTGATTTCAGGCAGAAGCCTTTCTTGTTTTCAAGAACTTTCTTGGGAGCAAGAGGCTCTGCTTCTTTTCTTATTATACCTTACGATAGAATTAAAACCGGTTCACCGACAAATGTTGTTGGACGGTCGGTTCAGGAACAAAATAGTCGGTGCTATGATATGAGAATTACTTTTCGGATAAAAACCGATCGGCTTCAGACAGTAGTCGTTTATATTATTCCATGAGATTGATTGATCAATGAATTCACCTTACCAAGTCGTTCTCGGTTCCAGCTCGCTACGTCGTCAGGATTTATTGCAATCACTTTTTCCAAATGAATCGATCACAATATTACCGCCAAATAATCCCGATGAATCAGAACTTGATCATTTAACAACACGGGAAGAAATCAGACAGGGATTACTGGAAATTGCCTGTGATAAAAATGAAGATGTATGCAGGCAAATCACGCCGACTTCTTCACCAACGGCTGTTTTGACGGCTGATACCGGGGTTATTGTTAAAAACAATGAGGGCATCTTCCAACTTTTAGGGAAGCCCCCTGCAGAAAATTATCGCGAAGTGGTTCGCTGCTGGTTCGAGCAGCATTATCTCGGCAAAACGCACGACGTTGTTACCGCCATTTGTCTCACTATTTTAGGGGCATCAGAGGATGTACCGCAGCAGTTTTCTTGCACTGTCAATTCAGAAGTAACGATGTCCGCGAATCTAAACAACCGCATCGAATGGTATCTTGACACAGAAGAACCGCTCGGCAAAGCAGGTGGGTACGCTATTCAAGGGGCCGGTTCGCTGTTTGTCGAAAATGTAAACGGCAGCATCTCGAATATTATTGGTTTACCGTTGAAGGAAACTCTTGAACTGTTTGAGAGGATTAAATAGGCTTTAGTATCTTACCAATGAAATGCTGTGCAAAAGTGGCAGGATATTTTGATGAATCGTAGGTTAGGCTTTCCAGCCTGACATCATTACGCACAAACTTTTCGAGAAAAAAAGTTCGTTCGCTGGTAAATCAAAAGGTGAGCATCATGGAAACCACATTTGTCAGGCTGGAAAGCCTAACCTACTTTGGTTCCGGTTTATCCGGGTTAGGTATTAGGCGTAAAGGCTTACTGCACTGCTAGGAAGAAGAGGGGGGGACTGGCGTCAAAGACCGCCCTTGACAGTTCGCGTTATGCGAACTATACTTTAAGTGGAAGTTCGTTGCGTCATAGAACATGGAAGATTGCGAATGCGAGTCATTTCAAAATCTCGACTCCGGGATTTTTGGGAGAATCCCAATGGTGCCGACTCGCAAGGCCCGTTGCGGGCGTGGTACACTCATGTTAACAGTAAGAGTGTAGCTTGGGAGAACTGGGGAGAAGTGAAGGCAAGTTTTTCTCACGCAGACCTTGTTGGCAACTGTTCTGTTTTCAATATTGGTGGTAATAAATACCGTCTGATTACTCGTATTCTCTATTCAAGTCAAAAAGTATTTATTCTTCGAGTGATGACGCACAAGCAATATGATAAAGAGAACTGGAAGACTGAATGTGGTTGTTTTATTGATGCACCACAGAAATCAGGAAAACGCAGAAAATAAGTCTTTGCGATTCAATGCAGAAAAAATTAATGAATAATCAGAGCAAGAATATTTTTAATACTGCGACATAAACATGGCTACAAAAACAACAAAACGTTTCAAGGGTAAGGTACGCGACACTTATCTTGAGCTCATTAAAGACTTCCCGCTTACTTCGATTCGTTCTGAAGCAGACCTCGAAGCGGCTCAGCAAGTGATTGACCAACTTCTTGCCAGCGGAAAGTTGTTGCCCGGGGAAGAATTATATCTGGATGCGCTAAGCGATCTTGTAGCAACCTACGAAGATGAGTATTATCCAATTGAGGCTGCCAGCGATGCAGATCTGTTGCGACACCTTATGGAAGCCAAAGGAATCAGCCAAGTCGAGTTACACCGCAAGACGAAGATCGCTAAATCGACCATTTCCGAAATACTCGCTGGCAAGAAATCATTCAGTCGGCAGATTATTCGAACTCTGGCAAAGTTTTTTGATGTCGATAATAGTCTATTGACTCATCATTTATAAGAGAGATTCTTCTTCTCCAAGTTGATGCACATAGCCTTCGTCACCTCGGCGTTTTTTATGTCCTTGTTGATCAACCAGAAAGCAGCCTTTTTCCTTAGTGATGTTGCCGATGTGGTGCACTTCGATGAAGCCTTCTTTTTGCTGCATCAGTTTTTCATATTCTGATTTTGACATTGTCCAGAGAAGTTCGAAATCTTCGCCGTCTGTGAGCGCGTGTTCCAGCGGAGATTTATTATCGCTGATTTCGTCTGCTTGTTTTGAAATCGGAATTTGCTCAGCAACTATTTCTGCACCGACCTCACTTTGCTGGAGGATGTGTCCCAGGTCAGCCAGAAGTCCGTCGCTGATATCGATCATTGCGTGAATCGTGCAATGTTCTCTCAGCCATTGCCCTTGTTGAACTCTTGGCGTGAAGGTCAAATGTTTTCCTGAAAGGGAGCCACCCAGCGGGCCGGAAACGCAGATGAAATCGCCCGCTTGAGCGCCGCTGCGCCTGATCGCTTTTGATTTTGGAACTTTGCCAACTACTGTCACGTTTATTGCCAGCAAGTGATTCCAACTTGTGGTATCGCCGCCTGCCAGAGTGATTTGAAATTCTCTCGCCGCCTTGGCAAAGCTATCGAAAAGTTCGTTGGCTTGATCTGCGTCCCAGGATCGTGGGATCGCCAGGCTCAAAAAGGCGGTTTGAGGTTTCCCGCCCATTGCAGCGATATCTGAAAGACTGACCGCAATCGATTTACGGGCAATCAACTCTAACGATTGGGCGTTTTCTTTATCGGTATCATAAATAAAATGGATACCATCAAGCAGCATGTCGGTCGTAACGAGTTGTTCAGACCTGGCGTCTTCAGCAAGAATGGCACAGTCATCGCCAATCCCCAGCGGCAGTTGTGAATCGTGAGGGAGTGCAGATTTCAATCGTTCAATCAGTTCAAATTCCATGGTAACTATTTAGCGATTCAATGAGAGGGTGGCTGGGGACAGATTGTTATTAAAAAAGTATGAATACTCAGATGATCTTCGCACAATCTGCCCCCAGAACTGGATACCTGATTGCATCTGGGGGCAAATTGTCGCCAGCCGTCTCGTCAACTGTTCACACTATTTCCGACAATTTGTCCCCAGCCACCCATCACTGAATCGTTACATTCCATGTAACGCTTTACTTTGAAAGTGCATCATTCGTTATCGTTTTCATAAGTGCTCAGATAGGCGTTCTTGAACATCCAGAACGCAAACGGAGCAATCGGCGGCAAGATAATAAACAGGCAGGCCCAGATGGCTTTATCGTATTCCCAAGGCAACTCTTTGGAGGCAAACAGCATCATATTGGCAAACATCAGTACCCAGAAATAGAGCCAGACAATAATTACTGACCAGAACAGTAAAAGAAATAAGAAGCTAAACATGATTCATTGTTCCTGACTTGACGAAAAACGTTGTTCACCTTCTGGAGGATACTTCTGTTTCATCTGTTTGTCCACGGCGAGCAGTTCTTTAATCCCTCTCTCCTTCCGGGGAAGTCTTGTATGATATATTGTCAGGGAGCAGGTCAGCTTGAAACAGAGTGTTCTGTTCATCCAGCAGATTAAATGGTAGCTATTCAGTGATCTGACCTCTTCCCATGGGATCCATCTACATCGATATTGTCAGAAAATCCCCCTCTCATTAAGCTACGGTATTATCAGATGTTTGTTTTTTTACGAATGGAAATGCGAATATGTCTCACACTTCTGCTGGTTACAGTATTATTATTCGCTTGCGTTATCCGGATGCTCCCAAATACCTGGGAATGATTAGCTCAGTGATTGGGACCGAAGGGGGATCGATTGGGGCAGTTGATGTCGTGAAATCTGCGCAAGGGTTTATTACACGCGATTTCACCGTTAACGCCAGTAATGTTGAACATGGAGAGCGAATCGCAGAAACGCTCAAGGCGGTCGAAGATGTTACGGTTGTTAACATTTCGGATCGTGTTTTTCTGATGCACCTGGGTGGGAAGCTCGAAATTCATCCGCGAGTTTCCATTAAAACCCGTGACGATCTTTCGATGGCGTACACGCCGGGGGTTGCGCGTGTTTGTACCGCGATCGCTAACGATCCAGACGATTCTTTTCGATTGACGATTCGCCGAAATACAATCGCAGTTGTTTCAGATGGCTCTGCCGTTCTTGGACTGGGAAACATCGGTCCGCGAGCTGCAATGCCTGTGATGGAAGGTAAAGCGATCCTGTTCAAGGAATTTGCGGATGTCGATGCATTTCCGATTTGTTTGCAAACACAGGATGTTGAAGAAATTATTCAAATTGTCAAAGCGCTCGAGCCCTCTTTCGGGGGGATCAATCTGGAAGATATTTCTGCTCCTCGCTGTGTCGAAATTGAAGAACGTCTTTCCAAAGAAATGGAAATCCCGGTCTTCCACGACGACCAGCACGGCACCGCGATTGTCGTTTACGCAGCGTTATTCAATGCGTTGAAGCTGGTGAAAAAATCACCCAATGCAATTCGTGTTGTCGTTAACGGTGCTGGCGCAGCCGGGGCAGCCGTGACACGATTACTTTTGGAAATGGGAATTCAACATGTCATTGTCTGTGATCGTCAAGGGGCGATTTCAACAAAACGAGCCGAGTTGAATGTCCTCAAAAAATGGCTGGCATAACATACGAACCAACAAGCAGTGGAAGGTGATTTGAAAACAGTGCTGATCGGGGCAGATGTTTTTATCGGAGTTTCCAGCCCGAATCTCCTCCAGCGGGAAAACATCGAAAGCATGGCGAAAGACCCGATTGTTTTTGCGTTGGCTAATCCTGATCCCGAAATAACGCCCGCAGAAGCATCGCCTCATGTCAAAATCATGGCAACGGGACGTTCCGATTACCCGAACCAGATTAACAATGTTCTTTGCTTCCCCGGTCTGTTTCGAGGCGTACTCGATGTTCGCGCTTCTGAAATTAACCTGCCAATGAAAATTGCAGCCGCCCAGGCCATCGCAGAAATTATTCCCAGCGACGAACTGCATACCGATTACATCATCCCTTCTGTTTTCGATCCCCGTTGTGCAACCGCGGTCGCCTTAGCCGTTTCGCAAGCTGCAATAGAAACCGGCGTCGCCCGCAAAGGACACGCTTCAAGTTAAGGCAGGCTGACTCTACCGGATTTTATGTGCAGCCGGTTTGATTGATCAAAAATCGCTTTGCATTGAGCAAGCAATTACTGTCGGGCTTTACTTTTTTTGGCTGAAGGCCTCTTTTACCATAGCCTGGGGCATCGCCCCAGGAAAAGATCAAGATAAGCCCCCTTGGCTGAAAGCCATAAACAAAAGCATTGAAATTACTGGCACATAGAATCCGGTAGAGTCAGAAAAAAGGAAGCCGTGCCATGAGAGAGACTATTGGTCTGTGTATGGTGCTTGCTGGTATTGTGAGCCTGCTCTATTCCTATTTCTGCATGTTGGAAAAAGGGTATTCTGCGTTTCATTTTTTCTCTTACGATCGCATGACCCCTCTCGGCAAAAAACTATGGAGACTATCGGTCGTCCTGATCATTACTGGGATCGCGTTGTCTATTTGATTGTCATAAAAAAAAGCAGGATATCCAGGGAGCTAACAGGGATAGATCAGCCAGCACAGGTTTCAGTTTAGGCGATATTTTCGCATAATGAATCAGGCTGAGTAACAAAATGCTAACAAAAGCTCCCGCAAGCAAAGCGATCGGCAATGCTGCAAATTCGCTACTTGCGAATAAACCACCAATCCAGAGAATTAAAACAAGATTCAGTCCAGGATAAATGCGGCAAAGAACAGGAAAAGTAGTTGCCAGTGTTCTTTCACCTGCGCGATGGTCTTCGTCCCGTTCCCAGCAGGAAATGCCGAGACAGTTCATCAATGCAAGAGACCATAAAACAATAGCCAGATAAGTTGTCAACGCCAGGTGAGCAAATCCCTGCGAGTGACTCACAGGAAAAAACAGAGCCGTTGCAACAAAAACGCCGCTGACAACAAGTTCCCGCGGGATGATGATTCTTGCGAATCGTGGGAAGAGAAAGCAAATCACAAAATAAATCGCAACTCCCAGTACTAAGGCAGAGGCGAGCATCAATTTGGACAAATCGATCGTTACTAAAGCAAGCATCGAGGTCAGCAGAAATACGCCTCCCCAAACAAAACCAAGTATTCGACGATACTTCACTGCAAATAAATGACGAGGCAATCCAGATTTATTTTCTGCCTGCTGAATTGAATCAAGCAACCGATCTCCCGCGTATGCCAGCCAGGTTGCCAAAAACAGTAAGAGAACTTCGTTCCAT
>JAJRTM010000872.1 GCA_024278285.1 Planctomycetota bacterium | reverse complement strand
TTCCGTTAAGTGCATGTCCCATATGCAGCGCCCCGGTTACATTGGGCAGCGGGATCATAATCACGTGCGGTTTTTTATCCGGGTTCGGATCAGCATTAAAATAGCCATTCTCTTCCCAGAATGAATACCATTTTTGTTGTGCCTGGGCAGGATCGTATTGCTTGGGGATTTCAATCATGATGAATTACAGTTTTGTAGTATGAGTTTTATGATAAATGGCGAGCCGGGGGCGTTAACCCCCTGGTGAATTTCGAGTGTAATAATTGGTAACCAAAAGCGACAAATCAAAGTGATCCGGAGGTTAACACCCCCGGCTCGCCTGGAAGTTTCACGCTAATTGCAGAGCATCTACGCGACGTCAAATTCTCCTGCGTCTTTGTAGAGTTTATATTCGACACTATCGACCAATGCGAGCCAGCTCGCTTCGATGATATTTTCACTCACGCCGATTGTACTCCAGACATCTTTTTCGTCTTTACTTTCAATAACAACACGTACCCGGGCAGCCGTTCCTTCGGTCGAGTTAATCACACGCACCTTATAATCAACCAGTTGCATCGAAGCCAGAGCAGGGTAGGCTGGCAGCAGCGCTTTGCGAATCGCATTATCGAGCGCATTCACGGGGCCATCTCCATCCGCAACCACATGTTCGGTTTCGCCATTCACTTTCAGTTTGACGGTCGCTTCTGTTTCAGGAGACTGATTGTTTGTCGTTTCAACTTCAACGCGATAATGAATCCGATCAAATTTAGGAGTATAAGTTTTGGCAACTTTCTTGATGAGCAAATCAAACGATGCCTCAGCCGCTTCAAATTGATATCCCGTGTACTCCATCTCTTCCACTCTTTGCAGAATATCTTTCATCAATTGGCTATCCTGATCGAGCTTGTACTTTGTCGTTTTAGCGACAATGTTGGAACGCCCGGAAAGTTCGCTGATCAGAATTTTGCGAGTATTTCCAACCACTTCAGGAGGAATATGTTCGTAACTTGAAGAAATGCGATTCACCGCATGCACGTGCATCCCCCCCTTATGGGCAAACGCGCTGCTTCCCACAAAAGGCTGGCAGGATCGAAAATTCATGTTCGATAATTCATAAACATAACGTGAAAGTTCGGTCAAATGCGAGACCGCTCCATCAATGAGTGCTTCGTGGCCTTTTTTGAGAACGAGATTCGCAACTGCGCTGATCAAATCGGCGTTGCCGCATCGCTCGCCGATTCCGTTGATTGTTCCCTGTACCTGAACCGCACCGGCATCCACTCCGATCAGCGTATTCGCGATCGCAAGTTCGGAATCGTTATGACAATGAATTCCCAGCGGCACATCAATCGCTTCTTTGGCTGCCTGAACCGCAGCGGCAACCTGTTCCGGTAAAGCGCCGCCGTTGGTATCGCAGAGGCACACAAGTTCTGCTCCAGCCTGGGCAGCCGCTTGAATCGTTTTGAGAGCGAATTCAGGATTGCGGGCATAGCCATCGAAATAATGTTCTGCATCGTAGATAACCCGCCTCCCTTCTGCTCGAAGAAAAGCAACTGAATCGCTGATCATCGCCAGGTTTTCCTGCTCTTCAATGCGTAACACCTCAGAGACATGCAGATCCCAAGTTTTTCCAACGACCGTACAAACAGGAGCTTTCGAATCCCGCAGCGCAATCAAACCGCCATCATCCTCGGCTGCGATTTCTTTTTTGCGTGTCATTCCAAACGCACAAATTTTGGCATGTCGCAAATCCATATCTGCCACACGCTGAAAGTATTCGGAATCTTTCTGGTTCGAAACTGCAAACCCACCTTCAATAAAATCGAAGCCAAGTTCATCCAGCTTTTGGGTAATCATCAATTTATCCTGCAAAGAAAAATTGATCCCTTCCCCCTGTGAACCATCTCGAAGTGTCGTATCGTATATTTGCAAATGAGCCATGAATTCCCTCGCCGCCTCGACATTGAATTAGTCTGTGTTTAACGTAGGGTGCGTCGTGACGCACCTTTTCAGCAAACCATCAAACGGGGTGCGTCACGACGCACCCTACAAAAAAATCCTCTCAGGCGAGTGACCTGAGAGGATTTCAATATCTATAGCACGAACCTCAGCGTCACCCTTCACAGGGGGCAAATAATGGATCCCATAATGATCACGCTGATGTTCATTTCAATTACTTCTTAATAAATAGACTTGTCAAGAGACTACTTTATGAGGACCAGTCAAATGAGTCAATCGCTTCTGCCCTAAAACAGGCGATTTTCTTATTCATTCGTCGGAATGAAGCCTGCGTGACAGATTGAATTCGCAGTGACGTACTGCAGTAGTGCCCTTGTGTGAACCACGAAGTTTTGCAAGGCAACTTCTTATCAATATTAGCGTAAATTGGCGTCTATTAGCGGTAAAACAACTTTTCAAGAAGCTGAAAATCAACTTTGTACATTTAATGATCTTGTTGGTTCTTTTGTAGGACAACCCGCTTCCATTCCAACTTCGATTTCTTGAAATTGATAATCAAACCGACTTCCAAACCGGTAATCCTCAAATAATTGATCATTTGCCCCAGTTCGTTGTCTGAGATACGCTCAATTGTTTTCGTATCGACAATAAGTTTCTCAAAGCAGATGAGGTCGGGAATATATTCTCCAACATTGACCTCTTTGTAAATAACTTCAAATTTTTGCTGCTGTTGATATGAAATACCCCGTAATTTGAATTCAACAACAAGAGCATTTTCGTAAGGTTTTTCGTGCAACCCATGCCCGAGTGTATTGAGTACTTCAAATGCACAGCCTACAACTTGATGTACTTCCTCTTTAAACAACAGGCTTTCACTGTTCATGTTTTACGCTTTTTTACCGCCGATGGACGCGAATTGACGCAAATAACAACTTGACAAGGAATCCAGTATTTTGAAATGACTTCACATCCTCACGAAGCAGGTTTCTTATCTGTTTTAGGGGCTTCTTTCGGTTTTGATCCTTCCGAAGCAGGGGGCTTAGCCGCTTTTTTTGCTTCCGCCGGCTTTTTCTCTTTGGCAGGAGCAGGTTTTGTTGTTGCCGGTTTGGTTTCAGGAGTCGGTTTCTTTTCTTTCCCTTTGACCGGTTCCGATTTTTTCTCTTCTTTTTTCGGAGCTTCCGGTTTCTTGGAGTCTGCTTTCTTCTACATCTTCTTCGCAGCAGGTGCGGCAGACTCTGGTTTCTTTGTCTCTGGTTTCGAAGTAGCCTTTGGTGGTTCAGTCGTTTCTTTCTTCTCCGGTTCTTTCACTTCAACCAGTTCAGTTCGACTTTTATGCAGCTTATCAAAGCTGGCTGCATCAATCACGTAGTACCAGTCAGCGAACCGTTTATTCAGTTTTTCGACCTCTTTTTTACCCGCTTCTACTTTTTCCTGATACACTTTCAAATCAGTTTCATATTTTGCGAGTGCGGCTTCGTACACTTTTTGAGGATCGAGATTTTCGGTCTCTTTCTGCTTCTCTTCTTTTTTGTCAGCCGGCTTTTCTTCTTTGTTTTCGGCTTTCTCGTCTTTTTTGGCCTCTGGTTTGTCTTCAGCTTTATCGTCTGATTTCTTCTTTACTTCCGGTTTTTTATCAGCCTCAGGCTTCTTTTCGTCTTCCTTTTTCTTTTCTGCAGGAGGCGTCGGTTTGACCGGAGAATCGCCTAACGCAGTCTGATCGAACTGAACAGAGACAAATAGATATCGACTTTTGTTCTTGCCTTCTGGGTTTTTCGACTCCTCACTCTTTTCGTCCTTCTCTTTTGAGTTACTCTCCGCTTCTTTTTTATCTTCCGTCGGTTTCGCAGAACCAACTTCGATATCGAATTCATCACCGGTGAAGACAGCTCCGAAGCGAAGCACGTACGCAACGCCTTCTTGCGTTGTTGCTGTTAAATCTCCCTGGTTGGAGAAGATTTCCAGCGATTTACGATCAGGACTTTGAGCGAAGAAAAAACCACGTTGCTGTAAAAACTGGCTTGCTTCCCGTGATGGCTTCACTTCGCCGCTCAACTTTAAACCACTACTGATAAACGATGGCTTGGGGCGAACTCCTGCAATTTTCAAGTCGCCTAATGAATTAATTATCCCGTTCAATTCGGAAGTTTTCAGAGTCGTGATCGTTTCTGTTTGTTTTTTCGTCTGCGGATCGTAAACTTCCATCACCCACGGATCAGATTGTGATTTTCTATTCAGTTCAAAATAATCGCTGATCAAAATCGCTCCGCGCTGCTCATCGACCGAGTAATCTCGCACATCGACTTTACGTAGTTTATTCTGATCGAGCTTCAACAGGTCCGGCTCAATCCAGTCGCTGAATTTTGTGGATAGATCAATCTCCAGTTCAGCCACATAAGTCAGTTTTTCATCTGGTTTGCGGACATAGTAAAATCCGTTTCGCTCGGGAATCTGCTTGCCGATAATTAAATCGACAAGAACCGTTTCCCCCTTGGTCAATGTCAGACGATCTCCGCTGAATTCCTTGAGCGCATCGTCATCGGTGAGCGGATCGACGACGCCAAGCCGTTTGAAATCGAGTTCCGATTCTCCAGCGACTGCGCCACGTTTTACTCCAACCAGCGAAGCGGCTGTTTTGCCAAGTTGCTCTTCACCATCAACTGGATAATCGTAGTGCGAAGGGATCCGCCACAAGCCATTTTTGAACTTTACTTCAAACGGTTTGATATCTGATGTTTTATCATCAAATGTGACAACACGAATACCGGTTGCTTCGTTCGGATCGCTGAATTCAGGATAATATTCTTTCCCGGTATCAGAAAAATCGGAAGCGTTCATTTCTGGAGCGGGCATTCCCTTCCAGTAAGCAAGAGCA
>JAJRTM010000871.1 GCA_024278285.1 Planctomycetota bacterium | reverse complement strand
GGATTTTCGTTTGTAGCGATCGTCGTCTCTTTGGATGGCCCAGACGCATCGCGTCTGGGTGACGTAGTCACAAGAAGTCTTATCAGACACTCTGCCGGAACAATAATCGCCCCTTCTTTTTACCGTTTCATGCTTTTTCTTCGTTGGAAATCACATTCTCGGCTTCTTGTTGCGGGGCAACTCAGACGCGATGCGTCTGAGCCATCCAATCGGTTTGAATTTTGTGACGCTGATTCGGTTCCGGTTTATCCGGGTTAGGCGTTAGGAAATAATAGTGGACGTTACCTCTATAAAACAATTTCGGTGCCGATTCCCTGGTTGGAATAAATTTCCAGCATTAACGAATGCGGGATTCTTGCATCAACAAGATGAACTTTTTTGACGCCTGCTTCAAGAGCTTCCAACGCGGCTTCCACTTTGGGGACCATGCCGGTATCGATAATTCCTTCTGCGATTAACTCTCTGCAACGATCTGCTTTCAAATGAGACTGCAAGGTTGTCGGGTCATCTTTATCGAGGAAGATTCCGGGGACATCGCTGACGAAGACCAGTTTTTCTGCATGAATCAATCGGGCAACGGCTGCCGCTGCGGTATCTGCGTTGACGTTCAACTTCTGATTATTATCATCCAACGCAATCGAAGGGAGTACCGGAATCGAATGACTCCTGCATGTGGCAAGAAGCACTTCCCGGTTGATTCCCACAATGTGACCGACACGTCCCATGTCAATCGGTTCGCCGTTGGCATCGTTCATCATCAGCTTTTCGCCCATTAACACCGGCTGTGTTAAATGATTCAAGCCGACCGCATGTCCCCCCTGACTGCGAATTTCTCCGACGAGATGTTCACAGATATCACCAGCGAGAACCTCAGCCGCGATTTCTAATATCTTTTCATCGGTATAACGTCTGCCTCGTACAAATCGTGGTTCGATCCCCGCTTCAGCAACCGCTGCACTAATTGCTTTGCCGCCGCCATGCACAAGAATCGGATGCACCCCGACCGATTCCATGAAGATTACATCTATCAAAAAACTGCGCACAGAATCTTCCTGCTCCAACGCGCTGCCCCCCAGTTTGATGACAACGTGCTTATCACGAAATTGCTGAATCCAACTGAGGGCTTCCAGCAACGTCTTCGCTTTACGGACCGCTTCTTCGTGTCCCAACGGAATATTCATATTTGTGTCTGCATCTGATTGCTTACCGTAGGATGGCGCGCTTGCACCCATCAAATACGGCTTCCACTTCTATAAGGCTAATGCCGGCAAATCAATTGCCGAATGATAACGGTTTTGACTCTTTTGAATTATTAAGGGAACTTCTATTAATTAAAAAAACTACTGAACGGAGCACATCAGGGTAGCCCGACCACTTCAGTGGTTGGGTGCCATCAGGCACAAGATGCTCGCGCCATGTGCGTTTGATCTGATTGGCACTTCCATATAAAAGGAACCCACATGGCGCAAGCATCTCGTTGCTGCGCAACCCAACCGCTAAAAGCGGATGGGCTACCCAGTTACCTAACATACTTCCTAACCTGGATAAACCGGAACCAAACAGGGTGTAGCTACACTCGCCAGAATGTGGACGAATTGGTAACCCGATTTCCACCGTCTGGCGACGGTAGCTACAACATAAAATCCTGCCACTTTTGCGCAGCCTTTCATTGATAAGATACTAACGCCCAACGCCTCTTCCCTGACGCCTGCTAATTGTAATAACCACATCATTTTGAAAAGATGTAAATTGATTTTATACTTATTTTCAAAAAAAATCACCATCACCGACCATTACGACCGGAATCGGTGGAACGTTCCTGCAAACTGACAATAAAACCGGCAGGGATTACCTGACTTATTGAAATTAAGGTTCGGAAGCGGCTGCTTCAAGAACGATACAATAAGGGAGTCGCAACTGTTCTTGCAATCGGATTGTACCGGTTGTGCCAGAACAAATTATCTGCCAATTGACGAACGATAAGTGATAGCGACATTAATGCAGGGATCGCATGTTCCGGGACGGAATCGAGTAGACATGGACAACACACGAATTAAAACATCACAGATTTGCTGGAAACCGGAAAATTATGCACTCACACACCTCTCTTCAACACCTGATCAAAAAAGCTGAGGAAATTGGCCACCGCAAAGAAAAGAAAGATATTCGCCCCGATTGGCTGACCCGATTTATTCAAAGTACCGCCGACTTATTTGAACCCGCTACCGATGCAGCGCGTGTCGGTTACGATTGCCGATACGATATCGATCAATGGAACGTCATGTTCTATCTGGGGGATGCGGAAATCTTCGGCGGAATGCACGACGGCAAACGCGCCCGCATCGCGTTTGATTTCGATCTGAAGGAATTGCTTGATCGTTTCGAAATAGTCGATTCACTTCGTTACCGGGCACTGCCTGAAGATTCGCAGCAACTCGATTCTCAGGAATGTACGTTGATTGAAGTTGCCGGGATGCTCGATTGCGAAGGAGCCACTCAGCAATTAACCGTCGGGATCCTTTCGCATCCCCCACAAGCCGCAGGCCCCGGCGTTCGCATTCTCCCCAACGGCGAAATCGAACCAGTCTGATTTTTTCTGACCTTGATCATTCACCAACAAAGAAGCCCGGCATGATAATCATGCCGGGCTTCTTCTCGCTTAGATCTCTACTTCGTCTTCTTCTTTTCAGGATAAACAGAGGACAAAGCCTGTTTGCGAAGTTCGAGAAGTTGTTTGATAATTTCCGGATGTGCCTTGGCCAGGTTTTTACTTTCTGATGGATCCTCTTTCAGGTTGGCCAGGAAAAGTTTTTTGTCTTCTTTGGTCAGTTCGCCTTTGTTACTGGTATCTTTGCAGTTGCCGAGTAGTTTCCAGTCTCCCTTTCGGACAACCCATTGTGCTTTATTTCTGTTTGCCCCCATTTGCCAGTAAAAATGGGAATGAGGCGAATCGGCTTTCGGGTCGGTCAAAATACCGGAAAGATTTTTACCATCCAATTTAACACGAGGTAATTCAATTTGAGCCAGCGATGCTAAAGTCGGATACCAGTCGCAACCGGTTGCCATCTGATGCCGCACTTCGCCTTGAGGCAATTTGGCGGGCCAGGAAATCACTGAAGGAACTCGAATGCCTCCCTCAAATAAGCACGCTTTGGCTCCACGGTAAGGGCCTGCGTTTCCGCCGCCGTAGAAGGCTCGTTCTTCTGTCGAGTGCCCGTGATCAGACTGAAACAGAACGATTGTGTTCTCACGCAGTTTTTTCTCTTCCAAAAAATCCAGAACTTCGCCTACTTTTTCATCCATGCTCGAAACAAACGCCGCATACATTTTGCGAGGGGCATCGAGATCGCGATAATGTTCCCGCCATTTTTTTGTTCCCTGATACGGATAATGAGGCACGTTAATCGCCCAGTAAATATAAAATGGTTTCTCATGAGGTTGATCGAGCAGACGTTTCATTTCTTTCGCCATCAAGTCGGGAAAGAACTGGCCATCCTGCCAGATTTCAACGCCATCTCGCCACAGGTCGTGACGGTTCGGGCCACTCCAGAAGAAAAAGTGCGAATAATTATCGATGCAGCCCCCCATGTGTCCGAACGAACTGTCGAATCCCTGGGCATTGGGCATCGTTTCGGGCGTGTAGCCCAGATGCCATTTTCCGACGTGAGCCGTTTCATAGCCGGCTGCCCGAAACATTTCTGCCATCGTGATTTCTGATGCAGGCATTCCGATGTTCCCCGGTTTGGAACTGACATTGGCAGGAACACCTGCCCGAATCGGGTACCGTCCGGTGATCATCCCTGCGCGGGAAGCTGAGCAGATACAACTGGGGGCATACATTTGCGTAAAACGAATTCCGGTTCTCGCCAGACGATCGATGTTTGGCGTTGTCAGATCTTTCGAACCGTAACAGTTCGCATCGAGTGTTCCCTGATCGTCGGTATAAATGACAATCACATTCGGTTTTGTCTGTGCCTTCAAATTAGGCGCAAATGCTGCGATGAAAAACAGAGAAACAGACAGCGAAAGACAAGATGATTTCATGAACCCGAATCCGTTAAATATGAAATGAAAGGTAACTATTCAGATTTGACGTAGGCAGTAGGGTACGTCGTGACGCACTTTAACACACATCCCTCATTGGGGACGTCACAACGCCCCTTTCGACTGATCCCAATATCCCGCCGGCTCTACGCAGCATTTTCTAAATGAAAGTCAGTTACTTTCGCCGGGAAGAATTGGTCTCAAAGGTGTTACTCCATCGTTTTTATCAACCGGATATTGAGCATTGTGATCATTCATGGCGGCGATCAATTCCTGCATCATCTGGCGTAGTTTCTGAGGTTTTGTCTCAGCCAGGTTAGTTGATTCAAATGGATCGGTTGCGAGATTGTAAAGTTGATAGTGAGAATTTTCGGATTCTTTCGACGGGAAGAAATGATAGATCACTTTCCAGTCGCCGTGCCGATAGCAGGTGAAGTAATTACTGCGGTGTGGCGAATGCGGGTAGTTCATCAGAAAGATTTCGTCACGCGAGGGATCTTTTTTGCCGGTCAAAAGGTGGTCGAGACGTTTGCCGTCCACTGTCTGATTTTCAGGGATGGAAACATTTGCAAGATGCAGCAGAGTCGGAAACAGATCCTGCACGGCTGCCTGTTGGGTTTGCAGTGCTCCGATTGCAATAGGAAGCTGTTTTTGATAGGCGTTATCGGAATTGGATTTTGCCCAGGCAGCGATGAAGGGGACACGCATGCCTCCTTCGTAATGGGCGCCTTTTTTTCCACGCAGCGGTGCCGCACAGGCGACTTCATGCTGATGCCCAAGTGGGGCGTCCGAACCGTTATCTCCCAGGAAAAAGATGAGCGTATTTTCTGCCACGCCGAGTTTGTCGATATGATCAAGTATATCGCCGAGTGATTTATCCATTCCCTCGATCAGTGTCGCAAATGCCTGTGCCTGTTTTGATTTGCCGGAATCTTTATAGTTGTCCGCAAAACGTGGATCGGAATTGAACGGGGCATGCACTGCATAGTGAGACATATAAAGATAAAACGGCTTCCCTTTTTTGACTGCATCGGTAACTCGTGCATTCGCTTCGATAGTTAACGCTTCAGTCAGAAATGTTTCGGTGCCGTGATATTTTTCCAGATGCGGAACCGCGTGTCTCGATTTCTTTTTTCCGTTCCCATAATTTTTCATTCCGTAATAACTGGCCGGTGCCCCAAAAGAAGCCCCGGCTACATTGATGTTGAATCCAAGATTGGCAGGGTCTGCACCAACAAATTCCTTGGCCCCGAAATGTCCCTTGCCAACGTGAATCGTTTGATAACCTGCTGCCTGTAACAAACCGGGCAGCGTGACATTGTTTTTTTTGAGTCCTTCCCAATTCCAATCGAGAGGACCAAACGGCCCCCGATTGTTTCTTTCGGGATTGATCCAGTTCGTCGTATGATGCCGGGCTGCATTCTGCCCGGTCATAATCGAAATGCGAGTCGGCGAACAGACACTCATCGCATAAAAGTTATTGAAACGAATTCCCCGTTTCGCAAGGCGTTCCATACTCGGCGTGCGATAGTAATTATTGAGTGGATACCGTTTTGGCTTGCCTGTTTCATCGGTAAGAAAAGGCAACGAAGTATCCATCACGCCCATGTCATCAACAAGAAAGACGACAATATTCGGCTGGGCGGCAGCGGCCTGGGCAGTATCCGAATCAACCAGCAGAGTCAGGAAAAGAAAGGCGAACGCCAACAGGGTATTTTTCATAACAATGCTTTCCAGTTGATTGGAATAAAGAGTAACAAGGCGAGCCGGGGGTGTTAACCCCCTGGTGGCTCTGGCATTACAGATCAATCGCCTATTAACACTCGTAAGCCACCAGGGTCATAACGGGCTTGTTGATTTATTATTTCCGAAGTCGCGTTATTCGCTTTAAGTTAGCTTTGAACATGGTTTAATGTAACGAAACGTCTGAAAAGGCCTGTTTCAAAATAGTGAAAACATACTGAACACGACAT
>JAJRTM010000078.1 GCA_024278285.1 Planctomycetota bacterium | reverse complement strand
TAGGTAGTAGGTATTAGGCGTTAGGAAAAAGTAGGATGGCGTGCTTGCACCCATCAAATGTGGTTTCCACTATTATAAATCTAATGCCGTATCAGTCTGATGCCGGTGAATCAATGGCAGGATAATAACAAATTTCACTCTCTATTTTTCATCGGACGCAACTGGGCACGCGAAGATGGGTGCAAGCACGCCATCCTACTACTGGAATCATAAAATGTAGCGACACTCGCCAGAGTGTGGACGAATGACGAGACGCGATCCACCGTCTGGCGACGATCGCTACAAAAAATATCCAGCCACTTTTTCACAGCATTTCATTGATAAGATACTAACTTCTCCAGTTTTTTGGGGGATTTACGAAATAGGAAATATTTTTGAGTGTTTTGACACATGTTGTTTGCTGGTTGAATCGTGCTGACCATCAACAAAGCTTATTGGATCATTTGAAGTTAAAACTCCCCTGGTACCTGAAAATAACGGACCTAAAACCAGAGAACAACTAAATTCGAAGAAAATATGGAGAAAACTTATAATCACAAATCCTATAAACAAGCTATTTACTCCCCCGGTGTGGATGTTGGGTTAGTTTTTGTTCAACAATGGCGTGAAGATTTGCGATATTCGCCGGGGGTTTTGTTTTCTGTTTTTCGGAAAAGTTCAGAGAGGTACTGAGAAGTTGTAAACCCGGTGCGGCTGGCAATTTCTTCGAGGGTTAATTCAGTTTGGGTAAGTAGCTCGCAAACTTTTTGTAATCGGACGCGATTTATTTCTGCATTGGGGGAGCGGTCCAGCAGTTTGCGAATTCCTCGTTCCAATGAACTGCGGGAGATCGGGACTTCTTTCAGAAGATCTGCCACTTTCAATCCCTGACAGGCTCGTTCGCGAATTAAACGTAAACATTGAGAAAGCAACGGATCTTCGATGGCGAAAATGTTGGAGGAAAGTCGTGTCTCAAATATTGAGGGGGCGATCAAGACAGGTTCTTTCGGGGGAGATTTTCCATTCATTAAATCGTCGAGAATGCGAGCGGCTTCGTGACCGATTTTTTCTCCTGCCAGCGATAAACTTGAAAGTGGTGGCGAACTCATCGCGGCGAGGGTTTCATCATTTTCCACGCCGACAACTGCGATCTGTTCCGGGACAGGAATTTCTGCCCGTCTGCACGCATCGAGCAGCCAGCATCCAAGTTGATCGGTACAGGCCATCACCGCGACCGGACGGGGCAGGCGTTGCAACCAGTCAATGAGCCGTTTTTGTTGTTGTTCCCACTGACTCGGTTTTTCGGTATGACCCGCCTGCTGGAAGGCGGAGCAATCGAACCCGGCTACGTGAAGGTGTCTGACAAAACTGTCTCGCCGATCAACAAAAAACTGTTCGGTATCGAGTTCGTAAACGCCAAAGTGCTGAAAGCCGCGTTCCAGAAAATGTTCTGCGACAAGCCGTCCGACTTCTTCGTTATCGACGCCGACAAACGGAACGTTATCACCAATTTTATTGGAACGCAGTTCAACCGTGGGAACTCCCAGACGCCGCACCGCGTTAGAAATGGCGGTGCTTCCGGAACGAACAAGAATGCCATCGCCATCCCATTTGGAAAGCCAGGGAGGCGGCTTCGACTCCAGATCACGAACCTCAACAAACAACGACCAACCGCCATGCTCCTCGGTGTAACGCTTCACGCCCCGCAATAAATCGCGACCGTAAGTTCGAGACGTTTCAATTAATAACGCAACACGTTTCATGGAGTCATCATACAATTCTACCGGAGACTAATTGCAGAAACAGAGCATACGCTTTTCAGCGGAGCCTGCAAATCATTATAGTCATCAGCCGGTCAATATTTTACTCACTCGATTCTTTATCTCGTAACGATTACTAAAACATGAATTCAGAAACTCCCCCAGACTATCCGCAGGGGCAACCGCCTGTGCAATCAGAAACAGAGTCTGCTTTTTGGCAATTATGCGAAGTGGTCGCGAAGTTGCGATCTCCTGAAGGGTGTCCCTGGGATCGTAAACAGACGCTGGAAACAATTAAGCCGTACACGCTGGAGGAAACGTACGAATTGCTCGAAGCGATTGATTCGGGTGATGATACCGCGATTACTGAGGAGTTGGGAGATCTGCTGCTTCAGGTTATTCTCGATGCTCAGATTGCAGCCGACGAACAACGGTTTGGCATTGTCGATGTCGTGCGCGTCATCACCGAAAAAATGATCCGCAGGCATCCGCATGTTTTTGGAGATCAGCAAATTGATTCGGCTGATGAAGTGAGGGGTGTCTGGGATCGCATTAAGCAAAACGAAAAGCAGGAGCGAACCTCCCGGCTTGATGGAATTCCAAAACAGATGCCCGCTTTAGCCAAGGCGTTGCGTCTCCAGGAGAAAGCGGCCCGCGTCGGCTACGACTTTCCGCATCGTGATATGCTGTTCGATAAGTTGCAAGAAGAACTGAATGAATTGCGGGATGAACTCTACGAAACGGAACAACCCCCGGAAAGAAAAATTGATATCCACAGCGAGCATACTCCTGATGAAGAAATAGCCGATGCTGATCGCCGCTCGCGCATTGAAGGGGAATTGGGCGACGTGCTGTTTGTGATCGCCAATATCGCCCGCCGCTGGAAGGTGAACCCTGAAGAAGCACTTCGCAAAACAAACGCAAAATTCACCCGCCGGTTTCAAGCGATTGAACAAGGTTTGAAACGCGATCATCAATCAATCGAACAGGCAACACTTGTTGAAATGGAAGCGTATTATCAGCAGGAGAAACAGCGTGAAAAAGAACAGGCAAGCCAGAACTGCGACAATTCGGACTGATGGTATCACTCGAACAGTCTCTAATTTTTTGTTACATTGAACCGAGTCTGGTGAGCCGTGATCCCCAGTAGGGGGAGGCCAAATTATAATTTGAACAAAGGCTGATTTGAGATGACTGATACTGATACGACACAATGTCTGGAAATGATTGCCGCCGCCGCTCAGCAGAATAAGTTGACCGCCGGGGCAGTCGAAAACATCACACGCTGGTTGACACAACCGCAATATGCTCAATACGCAGATGCCATTTGCGAGTTGATTAACGAACAGGAATTTGCGAAACTGGATCGTCTTTTCTGGGAGGTGATCGCGTTCGGGACCGGTGGCAGACGCGGCTTGATGTCGGACTTCGGTTCTGCAACGATCAATCCACGAACGATTGCAGAATCGGCTCACGGGTTGGCAACCTATCTGAAACAGTCGGGCGAGCAGAAATCTGGCAAAGCAGTCATCACCTGCGATACACGAAACCGCTCTGACGAATTTGCTCGATTGACGGCATCAGTCCTGGCTGCTCATGGATTGCATGTTTATTATTTCGAGCAAGCCCGTTCAACCCCCGAACTTTCTTTTGCGGTTCGGCATCTGAATTGTGATCTCGGCGTGATGATCACCGCTTCGCATAACCCGCCTGCTGATAACGGTTTCAAAGCGTACTGGAACAGTGGTGGTCAGGTTTTGCCGCCGCATGATAAAGGGATTGTCGATTGTGTTTATACCGCAGGAGAAATCCCGCAAGTTGATTTCGATCAGGCGGTCCAGGCGGGAAACATCGAGATGATCGGCAGCGAGCTTGATGTCGCCTATCATCACGCGGTACTGGAAATGTCACTTTCAATAAACCGCGATCTGAACGCCATTTACACGCCGCTGCATGGAGTTGGCGAAACCGTTTGTTATGAAATCCTGAAACAAGCCGGTTTTGAGGGCGTTGAAATTCTGGAATGCCAGCGAGAACAGAATGGCAACTTTCCTAACGTCGACCAGCACATGCCCAACCCGGAACGAGTGGAGGTTTTTCAGCAAAGTATTGAACGAGCCAAAGAGACAGGGGCATCTGTTATTCTCGCTTCTGACCCCGATGCAGATCGGCTTGGCGTTTGCGTTCGGAATCAATCAGGCGATTTTATTCATCTGACTGGGAATCAGACTGGAACGCTGATCGTCGATCATATTCTGCGTCACCGAAAAGCAGCCGGCACGTTAAGTGAAAAACATTTTGTTGTCGAAACATTGGTCACGACTCCACTGATTGGCGAACTGGCTAAGTCTTACAAGTTGCAAGTGATTGATGATCTACTTGTCGGCTTCAAATACATCGGCGAGGCCATCGACAAATACGGTCCGGAATATTTTGTGTTCGGTGCAGAAGAGTCCCTCGGATTCCTGGCAGGAACATTTGCCCGTGATAAAGATGCGGGGATCGCCTCGCTTTATCTGTGTGAAGCAGCCGCCGATCTGCAGGCAGAAGGGAAGTCACTGCTTGATCGGCTCGATGAAATTTATCAACAGCACGACTATTTTCTGGAAGGGCAAATTTCAAAAGTTTGCACCGGTTCCAGCGGCAAAGCACAAATCGATGCGTTGATGGCAACCTTCCGCACGACTCCGCCAACCGAACTGGCTGGCATTTCTCTGGCATCGGTTCGTGATTACGATCAAAACGAAAAAAGAGAGTTGCCGGGAAACAAGCAAATCGAAAAAATTCCCCAGCCGTGTGGAAATCTGCTTTTCTTCGATTCAGAACCGGGGCCAATTAACATCCACATCGCGGTGCGTCCTTCGGGAACAGAACCGAAAATCAAGTTCTATCTGTTTGTGCGAGCCACGGTCGATCCGGGAGAACTGGAAGCCGTCAAAGATAAAGCCGCGCAAACCTATCAGCAAATAAAGCAAGATTTACTCGCCTGGATCGAATCGAAGCTGGATAAAGCGTAGGCCGACCAAGATCCAGAGAGTAGCCCGACCACTTCAGTGGTTGGGTGCCGCCAGGCACAAGATGCTTGCGCCATGTGCGTGCATTATCATTGAAACATCCAATAAAAAAAGAGCCCACATGGCGCGAGCCTCTTGTTGCTGCGTAATGCAAAGGCGATCTTGCTCTCATTCCTGTTCTGGGTTATACCTTGTTTATTAACTGAACCTGAGTTTTACGAGGTGAGCCTCACGATGGATTCCGAAGCCGAATTTGATCCCGCTGATGAAACTGCTGAAGAAGTCTTCAGCGAACAGGCGATTGAAGATGCCTATTTACAGGCGTTACAGGCTTCTGAAGAAGCGGGGTTGATTCCGCCGTTGGAGGATTCTTTGCCTGGACTTGATCTTGAGGATCAACAGACCGCGGCGGAAGATTCGCCGCAGCTCGATGAGAATAATGCAGCCGGGTTTAACGCATTATCAAATTCGGTCGCGAAACCGGGCTTCACTCCTGATCAGATTATTGAAGCGGTTCTGTTTGTGGGCGGGGAAAAACTTTCTGCCCGCAAGTTATCGAAAATACTTGGCTCCCATTCAAAAGAAGAAGCGGTGCGGGAATGGGTGGAAAAAATCAACACGCGATATGCTTCGCAAAACAGGCCGTATGAAATTCAGTTGGGCGAAGATGGGTATCAACTTGTATTAAAATCGCAGTTCCAGACACAACGCAATCTGGTGTTTGGCGTTGGCCCGCGTGAGGTCAAACTGTCTCAGGATGTGACAGAAGTTCTTTCCTTCATCGCGTATAAACAACCGGTGACGAAAAAACAACTTCAGGAAATCGACAAGCCAACCGTGCAGGCTTCGCTACGACAATTGGTCCGCAGGGAACTGGTCGCGATCAGTCGTTCGGAAGAATCTAAAGAGCCGCAATATTGCGTGACTGATCGCTTTCTGCAACTGTTCGGCTTGAACTCTCTCGACGAATTGCCACGTGCTGATGAACTCTCCTTCAAATAGTCAGATGAGAGAGTGATTTAAGGGAGCCTCTCTTAATTCAAACATCTTAGGGTCGTTCGAACAATAACTGTCCGATATCAATTTGTTATTAGCGGCAAGGCGATAGGCCTTAAACAAGCGATCTCTTCAGGGTTTCTTGGTTGAGATTTTGTTTTTTTGTGCGGGCGGATTTTGTGCGTGCGGGCTTTTTCTGGTTCGTTTATTTTGCTTTGAATTTATGGTTTGTCTCAAGCAAGTAAGGTACGCTGTGCGTACCACGCGTGCAGAGTAATGTATGCTACAATGGCAATATATCTCCTCTAGCGTGAGTCACAATTGGTACGCACAGCGTACCCTACGTCGCTGTTTGGCGATGCGCTGTTGTAGTTTTCGCTTGCGTTTTGCGTTCTGGTTCTGTGTAATACTCTTCACTTGAAATCCTTTCGTGTGGTGCAAAAGTTGTTTACCCGTCTTACGAAAAAAAGACGAATAACGCGGGAGAATTTCATGTATTTCAGAAAAATAACCCCAATCAACAAATGGGACTCGCTTGTTTAAGGGCTAGTCGCCGCGGGAGTGATTTCAAAATCGAAAACATACTCGACACCCTCGGCAGTAGCGTCGATCAAGTCACCAAAGCGGTAGAAACAAACATCAACTGGGGCGGCGACCTACAACCCCAAGAGACCTCCCCGACGGCACCACCCAGGCAACAACCTCCAGGCAACTTCCGAACCCCCACAAACAATCCCAACCCCGCAGCACAGACGACGAATGACGCCGAGTCCGGGGAATCGTTGGGCAAGATTCGCCATTGGCAGCCCGTCTTGGTAATATAGAAAAGGGCATTAACAAATGAGTTTGCGACCAACAGGCTTCCTTCCGAGTGTTTTTTCTGAGCTAACAATTAACGTAAGAACTGGTGAGACGATATGAAGAACGACTTCTGTAAAAAAGATTCTCGCTTGCTCGCTGCAATTCTGTATTTCCTGCTGGTTGTCCCCCAAGTAGAAACGATGCTATTTGCCCAGGAGGCCAAAGAGCAAGCCTCCGCATCAAAACAGGAATTCATATTGCCTGTGGAGATGGCTCGCTTTCAGCCTTCCGCCAATCAAGACAAAGAGGCCGCGCCATTCATCTATGCCGTCTCAGCTCGCCCCATGGGCATTCTGACATTTCCACAATACGCCGTGGATAATAATCCTGAATCAAGTTGGTCGTCAAAAGGGAAGGACCAATGGATCACGCTCCATCTAAGTCGCCCGGCACAAGTAGATGAGATCAGCATCTCTTTTTCCACAAAGGGAAAAACAGGATTTCATGTCGAGACCTCTACTGACGGACTGCGATGGGAAGAGGTTTACAAAGGAGAAGCCAATCAGGAAGGAAAACAAACCTATCCGTTGAAATCAACCACAAGTCGATATGTGCGTATCACACCTCACCGTGGGCCAAAGTGGGGAAAAGAATATTGGAAGAGTATTTCCGAAGTAAAACTTGGCTCCATGAAATACAGCCCCTCTTCTCAGATGCAGTTGTGGTCTAAAACCTGGACATCGAAAGTGCCCAGCGATAAATATCTGGCTAACTACAAACCTGCACCGCGGGGATCGTATACCGATGTCGCCGTGCAATCGATCGCAACATTAATTGAACGTGGAACCGATAGATATGGCGAGGTTCAATCACCAATTTGGGTACTGAATCTCGATCTGGAAACGTTGAACTGTTTTCCCCGCTATAACGATGCCTTAGAGCGTTCTGCAGCAAGCTGGCTTGCCCCTTACGGACGCGGACAGTCAGCGATTCGTCCTGGCCAACGTGCCGCCGGCTCTTCAAATCTTTACGTGGATCAGCCGATGATTCGCGCTGCAATTCTGCATGATCTTTTGACTGGCAAAAAAACTTTTACACCCGCCGTTGATGATTATGTCCGTTCTTACTGCAAGCGTTTTTTTAACCATAAAACGGGCCTTCTACAGTGGGGAGTTCATGTTTCCCAGAATGTTTATTCAGAAAACATTCAACACGATGGCCTCGGAAACCGCGATATTCATGAGCTCGTAGGTGTGGTTTTACCGCAGTGGCCGACCTTATATCAAACGCAGCCAGAAGTTTTCAGCAGCGAGATGAAACAGTTTTGGTTTTGGCACACAGATGAAAAGACGGGAGAAATTTGTCGACATTCCACCTCGCGTCCCAAAGGGCATGGCTTGGCATTCGCGTCTGCTGCGGGAGAAATTATTTTGTGTTGTGCTTATCAACATACACTCTCTCCGGATGGCCCCTGGCTTGATCGTGCTTTACAGATTGCCCATTACCACTGGGACCAACGTAATAAAACAACGAATTTATTCACAAACGTCCCTCCCAAAAATGATAAGAGCCGATTTGATAATATGTATTCCGATACGACCATTCCTGGAAAATGGGCCTGTCGCGTGCTGATGGCTGGGCGATTGACTAACAACCAGGAACTGATCGACATGGCTCACAAAACATTGTTGGCCTGGACACAATATGGCTGGGATGAAAAAGCTCAAAGGCCATGGGCATTACTGGCTCTTGATGGAACTCCAAATGATGGAACACGAAATCTCCAGGGGACCTCCTACAGTAAATTCAGTCCGACCGGTCACATGGACTTATGGAAGGACTACGCTTACGGCTTTGAAGAACCGCTTGGCACTTTGATGACTTTTGCGATGGCTGCTGAATATCTGAACGATCAACAATTAAAGGCCCATGCCGTCCGCCTCGCTGACTGTTACTCTCGGAACCTGCCCGCAAACGGAAAATATGGCACGATGGCCTCCAACTATGGTCAGTTGATTTCGTTTTACCTGCAGATGGAACGGCTCACTAACGATACTCGTTATCGCAAGCTTGCCAAACAGGTTGCCGATGAAGCCCTCGATCATTTATGGACAGGAAAGTTACTTCGTGGATTTGCAGGCCGTACACATTACAGCGCAATCGAAGGCCAGGGCTATCTGGTTCAGGCATTACTGGAACTGGAAGCCGACCCCGCCAAATTGGCCGACCTGCGAAACAAAAACCTGTTCTTGTGGAACTTCTGAATGAAGACGGGCATTAAACAGAAAAACAACTGCCGCAAACCCGCGACCAGGTACATCTCCGCTACCCCTTCGATTTTATTTCATCTCGTTTATAATCAGTGTAGGCTGGGTCTTGACCTTAAGTTTTACCATAAGCCATTGGCCGAGATTACAAATATCATTTTCTTTTTGCCAGCCTGCGTGAGCGTAACTTGTGTCGTGGGAAGGAGCATTGATAATTCGCAGAGCATTGTTAATTTTGCATTGTAAAATATCTTCCTGCATCAATAAGGCAGGCTCGTAGGATGAAATCACTGCTCCCTTATTTTTGTTCTCCCATGGAGGATTTGGTGATGCCTACTGGATGCAAAGCGGCTGACTGTGAAGCGGCTGACTTTGAAACGGACCTGAGTCTTGGACAATCTCTGTTTGGTCACGCTCAATTGGGAGACAAAAGGCGAACGGCGCGGCTGGTTCAGATTTTTGATTTGATGAGACGACACTTGGGAGGAACGTTGCCCGACAAATTGGCTTCGCCCGCAGATTTACGAGCTTTCTATCGACTTTGTGATGCCGACGATGTGACCCACGAAGCCTTCATTGGTGCCATGCGGCAGCACACATTTTCGCAAATCGAAGCAGAGGCATCTCCGATACTTTTTCTGCATGATGCCTCGAATTAGACTATACCTCTTTGACATCGCTGGCAGGCGAACTGGGGCGATTCACGATGGACGTATAGCCGCAAAGCCAGAAAGAATGCAGAGTTTATTGTGCGTGGCGGTGCGGTTCTTGTCTGCCCGCCTCATGCAAAGAGTGGCAATCATGGTGATGACAATTTACCGATGTACGTGGTTTTGGCGACAAACGAACGCACCGAAACATACGACGATGCGATTCGTGTGGCTGGCTGGTACGAACAGAGGTGGATTGTGGAAGAACTACCCAGCACGGCTGGTCTGTTTTGACCGCCGTAACCAAATACTGATTTTCTAATATTTGCGAACCGTTCGTAAACTTTTACCGTTAGTAGTACAAGGCGATGAAGACCGGTTGTCGAATTGAAGAGATGCAGTTTACAACCACTTCGCGTCTGGAACCAGCGATTGCGTTGTTGTCAGCCGTGGCGGTCACGCTGTTGGATTTGCGCGATGCTTCCCGCCGCGAAAACGCCAAGACGCGGCTGGCATCCAGCTTGTTAGCTCCCGAGTATATTGAAGTTTTAAGCGTGTGGCGTTAGCGTAAAAGTAAAGAGTTGAGCGTTCACGACTTTTACATGTAGCTGTCTATTGTGTGGTTGTTTGAGTATTGCGCAGGGTTAAGGTTTTCTGTTTTCGGAAAACGGAAATTGGGGAGAGGCGGGGTTGCGGTGGTTGCTGGATTTCAGGCGGCGGGCAAGATCTCTGCATCGGCTTGCAGAACCACTCGATCAAGCAGGCTTTCCTTTTGCGTTGGTGCTCGGGCTTGTTTTAATC
>JAJRTM010000870.1 GCA_024278285.1 Planctomycetota bacterium | reverse complement strand
GCGATCGGCGAACATAAAGGGCGTCAGTTTATTGAAATGGAACTGGTCTCGGGTGGTTCACTCAGATCGATTCTTCGTAAAGAAGGGAGCCTGCCGCTACTTAAAGTATTGCAGTGGATTTGTGGAGCCTCCAAAGGACTTGCTTTTGCGCATCGGCATGACATTCTGCATCGCGACATCAAGCCAGAAAATATTCTTGTCTGCCCGTTGGGAATTCCTAAACTGGCAGACTTCGGTTTGGCCAGGCACATCTCCCAACCGGAAAAACTTCCTCAAGGACAAGTAATCGGAACGCTCCCGTATTTGGCACCGGAAGTTTTGCAAACGGGAAAGCACTCCCCGGTATCCGATGTTTACTCTCTGGGAGTGACTCTGTTTTTCCTACTGACCGGTCAACTTCCTTATTCAGGGAAAAATGTGGAGCAGTTGGCTCATCATATTTTGACAGAACCGGTGCCGTTGCTTCGGGATATTGATCCGAATATTCCGCTGGAAGTTGCAGGGGCGGTTGCGAAGTTGATGTCCAAAGCCCCGGCTTCGCGTCCGGAAAATGGGACCGCTGCGTCACACTTACTTTGTTCGGTACTGGGACAATTTCGAGACGTAGAATCGATTCTCGAAGAAGCACTTGGACACGATCCTTCCATCACCTGGCTTCGCTGTGACGATAAATACCGCTTGATAGTGCGTCTTCCCGATGGACGCAAGCAAACCGTTTTTGTCGAAAGCAGCGATCACCGCGCTGATCAGCAGTTACTAATGATCTACAGTACGTGCTGTCCTGTGCAAAGTTCTTTCTTCGAGCAAGCTTTGAAAATGAACGCGATGCTCTCCCACGGGGCCCTTACAATCCGTGAAATCGATGGAATTCCCCATTTCGTCATGATTAACACCTATCCCCGTGGCACCGCAGATCCAGAAGAAGTCCGCAAAAGTGTCCTTGAAATCTCCGAATTCAGCGATCAGGTAGAAAAAATGCTAACAGGTATTGATTTTCATTGAGTAAACAGGCGAAACTACTAGAGTACGTAAGGAGCGTTACCATGCACCTTATCTAACGACGAACTTATTTCAGGGATCCTCTATTTATTCAAAAATCTCCTCTTGAACGGAGGGTAGACATTCTTGTCTGCCTACAAGACAGCATGCTCTTACGAGACAGACAGGAATGTCTGTGCTCCGTTTGAATGAATAGAGATTCCCTTTATCAAGACATCTTCCCAGGCTAGGCCATCATAATGAGGCAACTGATGAATTATAATACGATGAACAAGATAATCTGTTTATCTTTAACGATGCTGGCAGGAGTTGCTTTTATTTCCTCCCCCAGGCAAGTTTTTGCTCAGGGAGATGAAGGCTTCAATCACAAAGTTCCTGCAACAACGGTCGGGGATGAGCGTTCCCGGCAAGCTTCTTTGTGGGTGATGGAAGTCGACCTGAAGCGGATGCGGCTTATCTGGGTTGACATGCCCGATCCCAAAACGGGTGAAGTGAAGCCGGAACTTTTCTATTATCTGGCTTACCGATCTGTAAATCGCCCGGTAGAAATTCCTGCAACACGCGAAACCGAACCACGCAACCGTCCCGATCCAGAACCGGGCCCCGCCTTTTTCATTCCAGAATTCACGCTCATTCCGACCGATACCGACGAAAAACAAATCTTTCTCGATGCTATCGTTCCCAAAGTGGTTGAGGCGATCAATCGCAAAGAACGCAGAAAGTTCAAAAATTCAGTCACTATCGTCGGGTCCATCCCTAAAGCAACGACCGAAAAAGCGAACGATGATAATGCGTTATTCGGGGTAGCCGTGTTTCGCGGAGTTGATCCCGATATAGACCGCTTCACCGTTTACATGAATGGTTTCTCTAATGGCTACGAAGCATCCAAAGGACCAGATGGCGAACCTTTGATGTTACGTAAAACGATTAAGCAAAAGTTCTGGCGTCCGGGAGACAGGTTCGATGCGGAATCTTTAGAGATACGTTTCGACGACGAACCCGCCTGGATCTTCCGCCCCGATTCTGCCCCTGCGACCAAGTAACAAATTGCGTGACGGCATCATTCAGCGAATTCGTTTCATCCGATTGAAGTTGGGATAAAATGGAATGTAATGCAGTGGATAGCTGCGGTCTTTGGTAATGCCATGCCTGGTTTCTTTTTTGTGATAGCTAATCGGGATCGCCCAGCCACCTTCAACGCCCATCGGGATGCCGTGCGGCCAGTAGATGTAAAACGCTTTGCCCACAAACGCTGAACGTGGCACAAAATGCGTTTCTTGCCAGAACCGTCCGTCGTAACTGTTCGGGCTGTTATCCCCAAGGACAAAATAGTGCCCTTCAGGAATGCTGAACTCCATACTGTCCCACTCTTTTTTACGCGATCGATAAGTCGTTTGCCAAGCCGAAATATTATCCAGGGGGAGACGGAACTGGTTGCTTCTTTCGTCGCCGCCGCGGTAATAAATATCCCGTTCAATTAAAAGGGAAGAGACCGTTCCCGAGACCGCAGTCATCGCAATGCCGACCGGCGAAAGGTCTGCTTCTTGCGGCATGACTCCACTAATATCGCTGCTGGTGTAGGAAGCCCCCTGCCCAAAATCAATCAAGGTCTCATCAATCCACAGGCAAAGTCGGTCATCCACATTGGCAAAGCGAAATGTGTAACTCCCTTCGCCTTTCAAGTTTGTTTGAGCAACGGCCAACTCTATTTCTTCTTCAGAATCAAGGCTTTCATCAACGCACGCCAAACGTGCCTGGCCGGAATGCGGGTTAATGTGGCAGCGATACAAATGAAATCCTTCGGTCAACTCCAGAATGATTTCTGCATCCGGCCCCATCTGATCGATTTGCAGATTCCCGGAGAGCGTCAAATCTCCCACCCAAAAATATTCGTTCAAATCGACCGGCTCTGAAAAACTTGTTGAGGCGGTACTGTATCCACATAAATCGCCAATTAAACTTGCGCGAGGCTCAAGAGAATCTCCATTTTCCAATCGATCCCATTGAGCCTGCGTCGGCAAAAAGTGACGATATCGAAGCCAATGCGTTTTACCTTGTTGAGCAACATCGAGCGAGACAGAATAGGTATGCTTTTCGGTATCTGCGATCCAGGTATTTCTTGTTTTCGACCAGCCGTTAATCGTCGTCTGGTTTTTCTTTGCGGATTTACTGACCGCTTCCCAGCGGATAGGCCAACCTGCTTTTTGGAGTTCCGTTTCGGGGAAATTATCGTCGTAAACAGGGATTTGAATGACACGTTGTTTTTCCGGGTCGTCTTTGCGCAGGATGATTTCTTTGTTGTTTTCATCCAGTTTATAAACGTTGCCATTATGAATTCGGATTGTTTCCCCCGGCAAGCCGACAAGTCGTTTAATGTAATTCGTTTTTGCATCTTCCGGGAATTTGAAAACAACCACATCAAATCGTCTTGGGTCGCTTAATTCATACTGAAACTTATTAACGAGAATCCGATCTCCTTTGAAAGCCGGGGCTTTGTACGATTTCTTGTTGGCAAATCTGCAATTCGGACAGACTGTTTTTCGAATTCGGGCATCATTACCTTCAAAGCCGACCACAACATTGGCATCGCGATAAATTTCAGAACTGGCTCCAAACTGATATTCGAATCCGCACTTTTCACACTGAATATCTTTATGACGCCCGTACAACGTCGGGGCCATCGAGCCTGTTGGAATCACAAACGCTTCAGCTTCAAATGTACGGAATAAAAACGCAAGCACAAACGCAAACACAATCGACTCTATCGTTTCGCGAGCTGTCTCCCCCTGTCTGACCGGCTTTTTCTGTTTTGAAGCTTCATCACCAGATTCGGTGGAAGCCTCTCCAGACGTAGTCGCCTTTGAGGAAGAGGCTTTGCTTTTCGAACTTGTATTTTTGGGGGAAGTTGACATAAATGGAATGACCTTCAAGAACCGTCGCATCAACCGTGCGATGCGGTATTTATGTAAGAAATAATCTAATCTGGTGGGATACAAACTTCAGAGAGCAGTGAATTCAAAGAACAATACTGTAAATTCTCTACGATTCAAATTCGATTTCTGTTGGATGAAATCCTCAAAGACCGCCTATATTAGCCCAGCAGCCTCAATTTTCCAAGACCAGCAATAGATTCGCATCAGACGTCAATCTTAACCTGCTTCTACCGACCGCCTGCTTCACCCCGCCCACCAGCTTGGTTCTGCAAATAACTTTTCGACTGGGCATTGGAAGCTGGGAAGCAACGATTGCTGTTCCAGGATATCATTTTGCCCCAAAGTTACCGCTGGGGCATTTCGTGAAACGACGGCAATTTCCTGAAGTTGAGGATCGATTGCCCAAACGCTGCCGACGCCCCAGCCGAGGAAATCCTCCATTCGCTGAGAGATAATTGCTCTTCGGTCCGCGGTTGATGCTAATTCGATCACCAACTCCGGAATTTTAGTTGTGTACGGCTTATCGGTTTCTTCAAAACGGTTGCCTGTTAAAAAATAACAGGCTGCGGGAAAGCGAACGGTATCTGGCGATGCTTCCATCATCATTCCTAAATCGAAACAAGCGTAACCAAGTTCGGTATTCTGAATGAAATCTGCCAGGGCTTTGGAGAGGTTCAAAATGGTATTTCCATGATCCAAATCGGGCGGCTGAAGGATCGTGACTTTTCCTGCCTCTAATTCGGCCCATTGCCCAGCTTCAGGAAGATCAAACCGACTTTCAATAAACTGCTCGGCTGTTATCAACGGATCATCAAGCATTTGTCAGACTCCAGGAATTTATAGATCGATGACAGAAACACGGCGTTCAATTTCCTCCAATTGAATCAGCTCCCCGGTTCCCGCCCCCGGACACTCTTTGACTGTTTGCTGCCAGGCTTGTTCATCGGCAACATTCGATTTCCAAAAGGGCCACGTTTTACATTGAGGGGGACGCACGGGATAAATTTCACAGCCTCTGGTTCGCCCATCGAAAAAAGTACAATCACCATTGGGGAATTCTGTCAGCGAAATTTTGCCCCGCAAAAGCCGTGTGTGCATGAGCCGAATTTCGCCAATCGGTTTATCAAGGTGTTCTGCAATTTTCTCCAGATTTTCTTCATCCACCCAAACCGCACCGGCTGCCCCGGTGCAACAATCTCCACAACCAGTACAACAAAATTTCAAACCATCCCGATACCAAGGCTCTTCCGACATACCACTGCTTCCCCCAGAGTTAGCTCCTGCCTTACATTTTCAGACCAACCGCATCTGCAATTTTCTTGCAATCTTTCATCGTTTCTGCAAAGACTTCCGGGGTGAGGGATTGGGCGCCGTCGCTCATTGCGTTTGGGGGGTCGGGGTGGACTTCTATGATCAAGCCGTCTGCTTTGATCGCGATTGCTGCCGAGCACATCGGCGGGACCAGGTAAGCGTGACCGGTGCCGTGGCTGGGATCGATGACAACCGGGAGATGCGTTTTTGCTTGAAGATACGTGACCGATGCCAGCGGCAGCGTGAAGCGAGTATGCGATTCGAAAGTGCGGATGCCACGTTCACAGAGCGCCACCTGCTGATTTCCCTGATCGAGAATGTATTCTGCAGCGAGCAGGAATTCATCCATCGTTGCAGAGGCTCCCCGTTT
>JAJRTM010000869.1 GCA_024278285.1 Planctomycetota bacterium | reverse complement strand
GCACTACACTGTTCGAGATCGGAACATACGGACAATGTGTAATTGAGGAAGAAAGTGTCATCTTCACACATCATATATAATATTCTTCCCAAAGAACTTATAAAAGTTCATCCTCTTGGTCACGACAGTGCCATTCGTGCCAAGAACCTTTTATCTTGCTTTATAGGTATTTATCGACATCTTTTAATTCTCACATTTTAATTCTCACACTTTATTTTCCTGTTGATAAGAATCTAGGGTGTTCTCCGGGAGAATTGCAGGGTGTGGATATCGGCCAGGTAGCGGTAGTCGTCTGCGTAATCCAATCCGTAACCGACGACAAATTTGTCGTCAATTTCGAACCCCAGATAATCTGGTTTTATCTGGGTCTGTGTGCGTGACTTCTTCCAAAGCAGCACCGCTTTGGCAACATCTTGCTGTGTCAGGCAAGAGATTTCTTTTTGTATCGATTCGAGAGTCTGTCCGGTATCGAGAATATCATCAACCAGTAAAATGGAACGATTTTTCAAATCGGGGAGATAGTCGAGATTTGTTCGCAGTCTGCCCGGTTCGGTTGAATTGCCTTCATAACTTGAGGCTTGAATGACGCCGACTTGATGAGGAATTGTCAGATGCCTCATTAAGTCGGTCAGGAAAAAGAGGCTGCCTGTCATCACGCCCAGCAATGTCAACGGGCGATTCTGGTACTGCTGAGAAATTTGTTGAGCCAGAATCGAAACACGTTCTTGGATCTCTTGCTGAGAAATAAGTATTTGCAAAGAGTGTGTTGGTGTCATTGGTCAAGTAACTTTGGTTGTCACTAATCAGCGATGTTTGGTTTTGCTGGAATGCGTAGCAACAAGACGAATGCGCCATGTGGTCTCCAAGATTATTGGAAGCTCAAATTAAATCTCACTCACATGGCGCATTCATCTTGTGCCTGGCGGCACCCAACCACTAAAAGTGGTTGGGCTACCCTGATTCATAAATTATCGTTCCGGTTTATCCGGGTTAGTATCAGTCGAACAAAATTACTGTCGCATTTTATTAACTCAAGAACAGACAGAATCAGCCGCATGGCGATAATAAAAGTTGAGTTCGGGGTAACTATTCAGTTTTGGCGTAGGGTCCGCTATTGCGGACCACGATGGAAAGTGGATCCCTCTATTTCGTGCGGTGGTCCGCTACCAGCGGACCCTACGGTTGAGACAATTCGCTGAGTCGTTACTTTTGGTTTTAATAATGAAGCAAGCTGAAGACATCTTGTCCGGGGAGTAAATCACGGCCTTTGAGATCATCCAGTTCCAGTAAAAATGCACAGCCAACAACATTTGCTCCGGAATCTTCTGCCAGTTTAATACACGCCTGCATTGTTCCACCGGTTGCGAGCAGGTCGTCCACCATTAAAACTCGCTCTCCCTGCTTGATCGCATCGACATGGATTTCAAGCGTATCGGTGCCGTATTCCAATTCGTAATGGAATGACTGTGTATCGAAAGGAAGTTTTCCTGGCTTGCGAACCGGAATGAACCCTGCATTCAGTTCCAGTGAAAGAGGAGTGGCGAAGATAAACCCGCGTGCCTCAGCCGCCATGATTTTATCTATTTTCAGATCGCGATAATGATCTGCAATTTGTTTGATCGATTCCCTAAAGGCAGTCGGATGAGAAAGCAGCGGGGTGATGTCCTTAAACAAAATGCCGGGTTTGGGGAAATCAGGAATCGTTCGGATATAATTTTTCAGGTCGATGGTGGCACTCATCAGTTACTCTTTCGTGGATAGGTAATGTTTAACTGATCGAGAATTTTCTTTGCTTTCTCGACCTGTTTTTTCGATTGCGAGTCGCCATCATACAGAGTGATTAAACTTAATAAAATTGATGCAGCCTGTTCCTTTTCATTCTCTTTGAGATATTTTTCTGCCTGCTGGAGAGATGTTCCTGCCAGTGAAAGACCGTTTGCCTCGCTGTTTTTGACAGAGTTATTGGCGGTTTTTAAGTCAGAAAGGATTTTCTGAATCGCGATGTGCAGCGCTTTGTATTGTTCCTGTCCTTCCAAAACGGCTGAGAGATTCAGCAATATTTTTTCCGCGGTAAGACGATCGCCCATTTTGTAGTAGGAGCGAGCCAGATGAAGGAAACGGTGGGCATCCGACATTTTCTGGAGGCGTTTGCTGCTCACATTTTTCAAGTTGAAATCTTTTTTCAGTTCGCGAACTTCAATCTCCATCAGCATACCATCAACCTGTTCCGCCCATGTTTCGGGATCTTCCTGCAACAGAGGTTGTAAATATTCATCGCGAGCTTGCGGCCAGTAGAGTTTTCCTTTTTCAAACAGGGCAACGCCTCTTTTGTATTTTTGCTGGGGGGTTAAATCTCCGGAACTGAACCACCAGAACCCTCCCAGAATAAGTAGAATCAGCATCGCGGTCAGGACAAGTGTGTTATCCAGAAATTGCGAAAGGAGTGGTTTCGATTCGGTACATTCAATTTCTGCACGAAGCAGATCGCGCATCAAAGTACCACCGATGGCATTCGGATCGTCCCCTGCAACAATCGTTTCAGCGGTGCCATCTAAGGTGCCACTGGCTGAAGTCACATCCTGCTGGGAAAGTTCCACCTTCTTCAGAATCTCTTTGAGTCGCCGGGAAAGAACATAGGCATCGGGAAATCGTTTTTCCGGATCTTTTTCCAGACATTTACAAACAACTTCATCCAGCCAGTGGGGAATATCGGGAACGAAAGAGCGTGGGGCATCGAACTGACCGAACTTATGTTTCTGAATGACTTCCATCGAAGTTTTCCCGCTGTAAGGCGGTCGCCCGGTCAGCATAGCATACATAACCGCGCCCAGCGAATAGATATCACTCTTGCGAGTCGTGCGGCGACCTTGCGCCTGTTCCGAAGACATATATTCTGCCGTGCCGATAATCCCGCCTGTTTTCGTCAGTTTGGCGGAAGCGAACACTTGAGCCACACCAAAATCGAGCAATTTAATTTGATTCTCTTTGGTGATCAGTAAATTTGAAGGCTTCAAATCGCGATGCACAATTCCTGCATCATGAGCCGCTTTGAGCGCGCTGCAAATTTGAATGGAGTAGTTAATGACATCCTTCCAGTGCATGCGACCATTCTCGCGAATCCATTTCGAAAGCGTTAGCCCATCG
>JAJRTM010000868.1 GCA_024278285.1 Planctomycetota bacterium | reverse complement strand
CTCTCAGCGAACTCAGCGGTTTATTTTAGAGATTGAGAATTGTTGTGAAATAGACTCTCAATTTTAAAGAACCACGAAAAGGACGAAAAATACGAAAAAAACTTGGTTGATCATTCGTTTAACGGCAAGCCGAAGGCGACTGCGTCAACAGATCTGCATGGCTTGAAGGAGTCGAACCGCGAATAAACGCCCATTAACGCGAATCAATTTTTCTTCTTCTTTCTTGGTGGCTTCGGGCCTTGGTGGTAAAAAATGATGAAAACCATATAAAACAGGATCGGTACTTAATCTGTATATCTCATTAAAGTTATATTTCTTCAAAGAAATAATTTGCGTAAACGTCGTAAACTATTCCAAAACGAGAGCATCACTAAATAGTTAAAAAATGAAGCAGGAACCATGCCTGGAAATTAATCCGCGAAAATTCACGTTTCGACATCTGCTCAAAAAGCAAACCGGTTTACGCAGTCGCCTTCGGCTTGCCGTTAAACAATTCCTCTTCTTTCGTGGTTCAAATCTTTGTTTGGTTGCGGCTATGCCGCGCTGGGTTCATCCGTGGCTGTAAAATATTTCAGCCATTATAAGGCATGTAGAACCTACTTATTCAGTTTGCAGCAAATTCGGTGCGTTACAATGCACCCGGATCGCTCATCAACTTTCTTGTCTTCCATAAAAGAAATTCGCAGCCAGGTGTTCTCCCAGAAAGAACAAAATAAGCAGGGTAATCAACATCGGGTACGCCTCTTTCCCGATTCGCCCCAGCAGGACCGTTCGTTCCAGTTCTTCGTAAGTTCGTGAAAGTTGCCAGCGATCCACGCCGAACAGTTCGTCCAGCTCCGCATAACTTAGTGGTTGCAAGTCGGTCTCTCTATCTGCAAGTTGTAGCGAAAATCCATACGCCCCCATCGCTTCACCTGGGAACAAAATCCGATAGTTTCCAACTCGATCCGCAGCGACCTGGCGGTTTTTCTTCACGCCGTTATTGTTCGAGGCAGAAAGCCTGTTGTTGGATGCCGTGATGTTCAATAATGTTCCCTGGAACGGGATCGTAATTTTGTTTTGTCGAAGTCCGGGAAGCTGTAGCAGCGCCTCTTTGTCGAGTCTGTTTTCAGGCAGACTCAAAACAACGGGTTCTCCCACGGTTCGGTTCAAGCGTAAATCGCGTCCGCCCTGTAAATATTTTGTCATTTGATCAGCCCACGCTGCGTAAATCCAATCGAGGCGAGCCAGGTCACTCCAGTTTTGTTGCTCGGCTGCTCGACGTAAATCTACAGCCGTCGATAAGCTGAGCACACGGCCTCGCACATATTTGCGAACAACAATTGCAGGAGAACGTTCTTCGTCGTTGAAGTTTGCAATTGGTATCGCGCCCTCTGTTAAGTCTGTTTTCCAAAAACGACGCACCGCAGCAGATGAAAACAGCGAGAGGACATTCAATTCTTTCAGATAACTGAAAATCGGATGATCATCGCGAGTGACTTCAATTTTCTTTAGTGTTTCCGGTCTGGTTACAACACTCGGCAGTGCCGCCAGCCAGTCTGCCTGATCGAAATCGCGATAGTTTCCGACATCGATCCAATTTTCCCCTCTCCCCAGAATAACACCCAGTCCGCCTCCCTGTTCAACAAATTCTTGTAACGCATTCCATGTCTTTTCGGTGAGGCGGGAAACATTCATCAGATAAATGACATCCGGTTTCGTTGGCGATGTCGATGAGCTTTGCTTCAATTGAGAAAGTAACTTACTCGGCGAAACAACTTTTATTTCGTATTGATGCACGCCCCGCTTGACCAGTCCCGATGGAGCTAACGCCTGCTCCCATACAAACGCTTCCTCTGCTTTCTCTGCAACAATCAAAACTTTCGGGCGTGGCTCGACTCTCAACGAAAAAGCGATCACGTTATCAATTTTCAATGGATCACTTTGTGCAAGACGTATTTCCCCCTGCATAATTCCGAGTGAATTCGTTTTAATCGAAAAACTTGCCTGTCCGGTCTGCTCCGCTTCCAAGGTAAGCGAAGTTTGATCCCGTTTCACCAGCGAACCATTGCCATCGTCCAGATAGAGCTCTGCAACGCATTGATTTGTTCGCAAATTCTGATTCGTCACATCCGCAGAAACTCGCACCATCGAACCTTGAATGACCATCGACTGCGAAAGCGAGAGGTGACTCAACGAAATATTGTTGACCGGCTGCACACCAACATCGATAATGTAACATCGCAGCCAGGGAGCCTGCTCAATTTCTGCCTTTAATCGCTTGGCATCATCCAGCGACCACGCGGAACGTAACCGGTCGGTGTAGATGTAGATCTCACGCAAAAATCGATCACTGTTTTTTCCTTCTCCTTCATCGAGTAATTTCTGACGCTCATTCGTTTGAAGTTGGATGGCAGAAAGCAGGCGATCATTTAACAGTAAGCTCGCATCGTGTGGTCGCAGCGATTCTCGGCGTTGAAGGCGAGCCACCGCTGCGTTGAGGTCTTTCAAAAAGCGGATCGGCTTCGCGGTTGCGTTATCGGTAATTGAAACTCGCGAGCCAGAAGGGAATGATCTTACCTGAGTCAGTGCCAGTTCCTGTGCTTGCTCCAACCGATTTCGATTTTCGTGCCTGTATCCCATGCTGGCAGAAACATCAAACAGAAACACGGCTGCCACCGGCACATTCAATTGCAGTTGTTCGCCCGGATTACGGATTTCAGAATAGACCCGCTTCTGATACGGCAACCCAACCAGTAACAACATCAACAAAAGTGCAAGGATGGCTGTTCCCGTTTTCAGCCAAGATTCCCGCCAGCTTTGGACATTCTTCTGCGATACTTTCCGCACCCAATACTTTCGCCCCAGAAAATAAGCGGCAACTGCAATCAGAATAACAACAATTCCTGTTCCCCACTCAGAATATGTTAATCGATAATTTGCAGCAGGAAGCGTCGGGCGAGCTACCGCCAGAACCAACAGAATGAGAATGAGAATTCGCAGTAACAGCAAGCCGATGTGCCGTAGTCGCATGCGCTGCGAGTTTTGCTTGCGGATATTTTCCAACAGACGAAGTGCAGGAAAGTCGATTTTCTTCGGGCGAGCGCGCATCAGCAAATGCAACACCACCGGCACGGCAGCGAGCAACAGTCCATAAAGTAATGCGGGGTGAAGAAGTGACATATATCAACAAGCAGGTTCAATCCATGAAAATAAAAAAGCCAGCCAATATGATACCCAGCACGGCTGGTTCATTTTGATGGCCGACTCCAAAATTGTACCCTGTTAAGAATTTGCGAGCAATGCAAAGAAATTAGTAACGATTCAGACACCCATCACTGAATAGTTACAGAACTAACCGTTAGGATCGCTCGAATAATTACTGTCGGATTTCAATTTATTGTAAGTGGCAACATTTCGGACCTTATTTTGTCGATTCCAGTTTTTCATCCAACTGCATGATTGTGGAAACGATTTTTTCTTCGAGACTCGGCTTGAATGGTCCGGGAAAGCGAGTGTAGCGCATCGCTCCGCCCGCTTCGTAGCCCCCTTCTTTGATGACGCGAGCCGAAGGAACG
>JAJRTM010000867.1 GCA_024278285.1 Planctomycetota bacterium | reverse complement strand
CTGAAAATATTGTTTGTTGAAAGCATCAACGTTGTTGCTTCAACCTGTGCTTCAATAGACAACGGCAAGTGGACTGCCATCTGATCGCCATCAAAGTCGGCGTTAAACCCTTTGCAAACCAGTGGGTGAACACGAATCGCGTTCCCTTCCACAAGAATCGGCTCAAACGCCTGAATCCCCATGCGATGCAGAGTCGGTGCACGATTCAGCATTACCGGATGATTCGTAATGACTTCGTCAAGAATATCCCAGACATCTTCGTCTTTACGTTCAAGCATTCGCTTGGCTGATTTAATCGTATCAGCATGCCCGAGTTCTTTCAGCCGACGAATAACAAACGGCTGGAAAAGTTCCAGAGCAATTTTCTTGGGCAAACCACATTGATGCAACTTCAACTTCGGACCAACAACAATCACACTTCGTGCAGAGTAGTCTACACGTTTCCCAAGCAGGTTTTCACGGAATCGTCCTTGCTTACCTTTGATCATATCCGTCAAAGATTTTAAGGGACGGTTCGAAGAACCAAGCACCGGACGTTTACAGCGAGTGTTATCAAACAACGCATCGACAGATTGCTGAAGCATCCGTTTTTCGTTGCGAACAATCACTTCAGGCGCATTCAGATCGACAAGTTTTTTCAATCGATTGTTACGGTTGATAATTCGACGATACAAATCGTTCAGGTCACTGGTGGCAAAGTTTCCGGAGTCCAGCAGAACCAACGGGCGCAATTCCGGCGGAATAACCGGGACAACATCTAATACCATCCAGTCTGGATTGTTATCACTGTCGCGAAGAGCTTCGACAATCTTCAACCGTTTGGTCAGATCGCGAATTTTCTGCTGAGAATTAGTCGTTTTCAACTCTTTACGAAGCTCTGTCGATTCTTCAACCAGATCAATCGTGCGAAGCATCTTGCGAACTGCTTCTGCTCCCATCTCGATTTCAAATTCACCCTCGCCGTACTTCTCAGCAGCCTGGCGGGCTTCATCTTCGGTAAGAAGCTGTCCCCTACGCAGCGGCGTATCGCCGGGATCGATAACGAGATAATCCTGGAAGTAAACAACTTTTTCCAAGCTGCTCGTCTTCACATTCATCAGGGCACCAAGGCGACTGGGCATCGACTTAAAGAACCAGATATGCACAACCGGTGCAGCCAGTTCAATATGCCCCATGCGTTTACGGCGAACACGACTGTGTGTCACTTTGACGCCACAGCGATCGCAGATCATCCCCTTGTATTTCATTCCACGATATTTACCGCAGGCGCATTCCCAGTCTTTTTCAGGACCGAAAATTCGCTCGCAAAACAGACCATCCCTTTCAGGACGATAAGTTCGGTAGTTAATCGTTTCTGGTTTTTTGACTTCGCCAAAAGACCACCCACGAATATCCTGAGGGCTTGCCAGACGGATAGAAATCGACCCGTAGTCGTTTACACGTTCGTATTGCATCTCACCGGTGCTCACTAATTGGCTCCTTTAGTTGGCGAGTGAATCATAAAAATAGGAAACTGATTCCCCTGTAAAGTTCTTCATGAAAACCAGAACTTTTCCCGATCATTTAACATTCACGGGCAGGGCAGATTGCAGATCAGACAGTTGTTTTTTCAAGTTGCATATTCAGGCACAAGCCACGAATTTCGTTATTCAATACATCGAAACTCGCAGGTGTTCCTGCTTCAAGAGTATTTTCACCCTTAACCATCGATTCGTAAATCTTCGTTCGCCCTTCAACATCATCACTCTTAACGGTCAGCAGTTCCTGAAGAACATAAGCAGCACCGTAAGCTTCCAATGCCCAGACTTCCATTTCCCCAAATCGCTGACCACCAAATCGAGCTTTGCCGCCCAAAGGTTGTTGTGTAATCAACGAATAAGGACCAGTCGCACGGGCATGGACTTTATCATCAACCAGATGATGCAGTTTCAGCATGTAGATTTGACCAACGGTTGTCCGCTGATCATATTTTTCCCCGGTCCGTGCATCATGCAGTTGAACTTTACCATCCTTAGGCAGGCCTGCCTCTTCCATCAACTCGTAAATTTCGTCTTCATGAATACTGTCGAACACCGGGCAAAGAGCGCGGAAGCCAAGTTTCTCGGCAGCCCAACCGAGATGCGTTTCCAAAATCTGCCCTACATTCATACGACTTGGCACACCCAGCGGATTCAAAATGATATCCACAGGAGTCCCATCAGCCAGGTAAGGCATATCTTCAATGGGCAATATTTTTGAAATCACCCCTTTGTTACCATGGCGACCTGCCATTTTATCACCAACAGAAATCTGCCGCTTCGATGCCACGTACACCTTCACCATTTGAAGCACACCGTTAGGCAGTTCATCGCCTCGTTTCAGTGTATTCAAAGTAGAATCGCGAGCAATAATTGCATCTTCCACTTGATGGAAGCTCTCTTCGATCACTTTTTTGCAATCTGAGATTTTCTGAGGACTGCGAATATCAAGTTGGCTGAACCGTTCCTGAAAACCTTCCGCTTGAGATGCGATCGCTTTGTCGTCATCCAAAGATCGCAACTCAACTCCATCATCGTCAGTCAGCTTTTTACCCAAAGCCGCTTCGAACGATTCCAGGAACTGCCTGAATGCAGTGGCGACTGTTTTGTTGCCTTCTGCTTCTGCTGTTTTCAGTTCTGCCTCATAAATTTTCTTTTCACCTTCCGTCAGGCTCATGCGGCGAGAAAATCTTTCTGTATGAATGACAATCCCTTCCACGCCACTTTGGACTTCCAGCGATTCATTTTTAACATCTTCCCCGGCTCGTCCAAAAATTGCATGCAACAATTTTTCTTCAGGAGTCAATTCCGATTTCGCTTTGGGCGTCACTTTTCCGACAAGAATCGAACCAGTAGAAACTCGCGTACCGATTTGCACAATTCCATTTTCATCGAGATGCCGCAGTGCTTTTTCGCTGACGTTAGGAATGTCTCTCGTAAACTCTTCACGACCGAGTTTTGTCTCGCGTATTTCAACATCAAATTCATCAATATGAATCGACGTGTAAACATCTTCTTTCACGAGGCGTTGGGAAAGAATAATCGCATCTTCAAAGTTGTAACCTTCCCACGACATAAACGCGACGAGAACGTTTCGTCCCAGCGCCAACTCGCCATCTTTTGTCGCCGCAGTATCACACAACAATTGCCCTTTCTTCACGCGGTCTCCCATGCTCACCAAAGGCTTCTGGTTCAAGCACGTTCTCTCGTTAAGACCGGTATATTTCCGCAATGGATACCGCTTGCCATCTATTTCAATAACAGTCGCATCGACATAAGTCACCTTTCCGGATTTCTCTGCAAAAATACCCATCCCGCTGTTTTCTGCAACAATTTTTTCCATCCCGGTCCCGACGATTGGCTGCTCTGCAATAAGGAGAGGCACCGCTTGTCGCTGCATGTTCGAACCCATCAAGGCGCGGTTTGCATCATCATGTTCCAGGAATGGAATCAACCCCGCTGAAACACCAATCATCTGGCACGGAGACATATCGATATACTGAATACTGCTCGACTCGGTCCAGACAAATTCATGTCGGTATCTTGCCAGAGTTCGTTTTTCTGCAATGACGCCATCTTCAAGCTTTGTATCCGCAGGCGTAACATAGACAACAGCTTCTTCATCCGCCCGCAGCCATTCAACTTCATCTGTCACTCGTTTGTCAACAACCTTACGGTATGGCGTAATCAGGAAACCGTAGTCATCAACTTTCGAATAAATGGCCAGGCTGGAAATCAAACCAATGTTTGTCCCTTCCGGCGTTTCAATCGGACAAATTCGACCGTAGTGAGAAATATGCACATCGCGAACCTCAAAACCGGCTCGTTTGCGATTCAAGCCACCAGGCCCCAATGCACTTAAGCGACGCTCATGGGTCAGCATCGATAAAGGATTGGTCTGGTCAACCACCTGTGATAATTCACTGCGACCAAAAAAGAATTCAATCGCCGCCGAAATACTTTTGGGATTGATCAAAGTTCGAGGCGTCATCGTTTCGACGTCCTTCAAACTCATCCGTTCCTGAACGGTTCTGCGTAATTTTAGAAAACCTTTTCGGACTTCATCGCAAGCCAATTCATCAATTGTACGCAAACGACGATTTCCCAGGTTATCGATATCATCCAGATATACCGATTCATCACCTGCTCGCAGTTTAAGCAAATAATAGATGGCGTTCGCATAATCTTCCGGGCGCAACGTCATCTCATCATCAGAAATTTCCTGTTTGAATTTACGATTGATACGGAACCGTCCCACTCGCCCCAGACGGTAACGATTCAAATCAAAAAACTTCTCAAAAAACAGGTCTTTTGCTTTATCTAATTGAGGCGGATTCCCAGGACGCAACCGTTGATAAATTCGCAGCAGCGCCTCTTCATGAGAAGTCGTACTATCTTCCAGAAGGCTGTTCAAAATCAGAGGATCGACCACTTTCGTAATCAGGTCGATCTGTTTAATGTCAGATTCCAATAACTCCAACGCCTGAGATTCCACCAGAGCATGTGCACATTCAACGATAATCTCGCCGCACTTCTCGTGGCCGGCAGGATAAACAACATCCTCTGCAGCAACACGCCCCGTTAACTCCTCCGCGGTAATCTTACGAGTGATCTTCACTTTCTCGGTCTCGTAAAACATGTGAACGAGCTGGGTGTCAGTCGAATGCTTTTTATCCATTGCACGCAGCAATGTTGTCGAAGAAAACTTACCACTTTGGTCAATACGGACATTCAAAGCTTCTTTTTTGCTGATCAATAATTCGATCCAGCTACCACGCTCCGGAATGATTCGACAAGAGTGAGTCTTGCGTTCGCCCGGCTCGACATTCATAACGAAATCGACTCCAGGAGAGCGGTGCAACTGACTGACCACGCAGCGTTCTGCCCCATTAATGATAAACTCTCCTCCACCAAGCATGATGGGGAGGTCACCCAGATAAACTTCTTCCTCGACCGCCTGCTCTTTCTGCAATCGCAGCCAGATACGAAGCGGCCTTCCGTACGTCAACCGCAATTGCCTGCACTCGACTGGAGTGTACCGACACTTGCCCAGTTCGTACTTGACATACTCAAGACGAAACTGCCCATCAAAACTCTCGATAGGAAAGATCTCCCGCAGGATCCCTTCCAGTCCGATAGGCTTGCGGCGAGATGGCTCTACATCCGCCTGCGCAAACTTTAAGTAAGAATCGGTCTGGATTTTTGTTAAGCCGGACATCTCGAAACTGGATTGCAGTTTACCAGTATTGCGAGTTTCGTAAGTCGCAATCACCCGTTGCACAGGCACAGGCATATGATTCTCTCTCCCTCAAAGATCGACACAGCAAAATATAAAACTTCTGAAAATCTGTCAGCACCGATAAAACAGATCAACAACGCCAAAAAAAGCAACGCCGAACGAAAAGCAAAGCCGAACAAAAAGACTGCCTGCAAAGAATTGATGAAGAAATGATCCCAGGCAATATGCAGCGAGACCGGGGGCGACGAGCGCAACCAACCAGCAACTGTGAAACAGGCGAATCAGAAAACACACAATCTCCCAACCTGAAGCTATCTCGCAATGCGCAATCCAATCGAAAAGAGGGAGCCCCACTTAATCGAAAGTCGCGTAACACCTGTAAGAATCACCCAAAGCAGTCCAAAAGCTCAACCACGCAGTCAATACCAAAATGCAGACACGCGAACTATGTTAGCGAATCTCCACATAATAGCAACCGAACCCCACACTCCCCCCAGCCAGAGGTCTGACTCAGGGAAAGAGCAGTCAAAGGGGCTATGAAAAGCAAAAGTAAATCCCTTCTCTTTCCAAACCCCTTTCGATCACTACAGAACTACTTGATCTCTGCGGAGCCACCGGCAGCTTCGATATCTGCAACAAGCTTGTCGGCATCTTCTTTAGAGAGACCTTCCTTGAGTGTCTTGGGGGCACCTTCGACGAGCCCTTTTGCTTCTTTTAATCCCAGAGCAGTGATCGAGCGAACAGCCTTGATGACGCTAATTTTCTGGTCGCCAAATCCTGTGAGGATGACATCAAATTCGGTTTGCTCTTCGACAGCTCCGCCGCCATCATCTGCAGGACCAGCCATGACGACAGCTCCGCCACTGGCAGGCTCAATGCCATGCACTTCTTTCAGGTAGTCTGCCAGGCTCTTTGCCTGAAGCAGTGTCAGACCAACAATCTGATCCCCAAGTGTTTTTGTGCTATCGTCGAATTCCGTTGTTGCTTCTGCGGTCGCCATTACGTTTCCCTCTCAAATCAATTAAAAACTGTCACTTGAATGTTTTAATTCACAACTTATTAACCTGAGGTTTTCACAAACCCCAGCACACTTTACTCTTCTTCCTCATCAGCAATAGATGCTACACAACCCGCCAGAACACTGGCAGGACCAAGCATCGCCCCAGCAAGCTGGGCACCCGGGCTTAGTGTTTGACCCGAAATTATCGAAATCAATTCCATTCGCCCCGGACTTTTCGAGAGTTTCTCGACAGCAGTCGTATCAAGAGTTTGGCCCTCAACAGCCCCCCCTTTAATCTCCAGAAACTCCAACTCCTTTACCTGCTTGGAGATCTCCTTGGAAAGAGCAACAACGTCCTCTCCTCCCCAGGCAATAGTAGATGGTCCACTAAATATCTGCCGCATCTGGTCACAGTCACCACCAAGCACCCTGAGCGCCAGGCTGTTCTTGACAACCAGTAAATGAATCCCCTTCTCCTGCATTGCCAGGCGAAACGTATTGTTCGTCACAGCATCCAGCCGAGACGAATCAAGGATAAGCAGATCACGATTACCATCTAGACGACCTTCAATCTCTTTGAGGATCATCTCCTTAACTACTTTACTCATGACTCACCCTTAACAGCAATCAGGCCGCCAGGCCACAAAAATAGATTATATTAAATGCGAACAACGTCGCTGAATTTCTCAAATGTTCATGAAAAAACTGCAATCAAACGACAACGACGATCCCAGGCCCCATGGTCGAAGTAAGTGTAACATTGCGAACATAGACACCCTTCTGGACAGCAGGCTTGAGTGAGTTTATCAACTTCAGCACTGCGCCGATGTTTTCAATCAGGCTTTGCTCATCAAACGAAAGTTTCCCGACAACGCAATGAACATTGCCACTGGAATCATTTCTGAACTCAACCTTACCAGCCTTGTACTCCTTGACTGCCCCTGCTACATCCTGGGTCACGGTCCCTGCTCGCGGCGAGGGCATTAATCCACGCGGACCAAGCACACGCCCAAGAGGCCCAACCACTCCCATCATGTCAGGAGAAGCGATTGCAACATCGAAGTCGAGCCAGCCCCCTTTTATTTTGTCAGCAAGCTCTTTGTCACCAACTTCATCTGCACCAGCTTCCAAGGCGGCCTTTGCGTTTTCACCTTTTGCAAACACCACAACTCGCTGCGTTTTTCCAATCCCATGAGGTAGGATAATTGAACCACGCACAAGCTGGTCGGCTTGCCGGGAATCAATCCCCAGACGAATAGCCAATTCCACCGTCTGGTCAAACTTGCAGGGCTTGCCGCCTTCTGCCAGTGATTGCTCCGCAGTCTTCAGTTCATGCACGGCAGTGGAAAGATCCACTGCACCAAGGGCAATCGCCTTTTTTCGTAACTCATCCATCCGCTTTGATTTTGCCACCATCTTCAAACACCTGCTAACCAAACAAGACTCAATATATTTCAACGACAAACCACACAGCAACAATCAGCACATCTGGCGTCAGTCAACTACTTCGACACCCATACTGCGGGCGGTTCCTTCAATCATCTTTGAAGCCTGCTGAAGACAGGAGGCATTCAAATCTTCCATTTTCGTCTTGGCGATCTCAAGAACCTGCTCTTTAGTGACCGACCCGACCTTGTCAGCCTTCGGATTACCCGCCCCCTTGGCGATCTGCGCTGCTTTTTTCAGCAGCACCGCTGCCGGCGGAGACTTGATGATAAAATCAAAGGACCGATCATCATAAATCGTAATCACAACAGGCAAAGTCATGCCCGGCATGTCCTTTGTCCTGTCGTTGAACTGCTGGACAAACTGCCCAATATTCACACCGTGCGGACCGAGCGCGGTACCAACCGGAGGAGCCGGAGTCGCCTGCCCGCCGGGAACCTGCACTTTAATTTCGCCTGTTACCTGTTTCGCCATTTTTTCACTTCACCCAAGGGCATTCAAAAATTGCCCACTCTCGTTTGTATGTAACTCAACCACAAAAACAGCACCACTGCATGATCAGGTTTGCTTTTCTACCTGCCAGTGCTCCAGCTCAACCGGAGTTGGTCGCCCAAATATTTCAATCAACACACTGATCTTACCGCTCGATTCATCAATCGCTTCGACCGATCCCTCGAAACTCTCAAATGTTCCTTCGCCAATTTTGACTACATCGCCCACCTCAAGGCCAATCTTAACCCTGGCTGGCTCTTCTTCTTTAGCCACTTCGGCCCCAAGCATTCGCTTGATCTCTTCATCCTGCATCGCGATTGGCTTGCCCGCTGATCCGGTAAAGTCGCCAACGCCACCGGTATCACGCACAAGATACCAAGACTCATCATTCAAGATCATTTGAACCATGATATAGCCAGGATACAACCGCTGCTCCCGAGTACGCTTCTTGCCACCTTTTGTCTCTACAATCTTTTCTGTCGGAATAATGACTTCGCCAAAGTATTCCTCCAGACCGTCTCGCTTAATCTTTTTTGCGAGAGAATCGCGGATTGTCTTTTCGCGATTCGATTGAACCTTCAGCACATACCAGAGCATCTCAGGTTGCCCCTGAGATGCCTCATCGTCCCGCGAGGGGATGCCAGAATGTGAAAACTCCGTATCATTCATGGATAAATCCCCAGCACGGCTGGTTCATTCTGATCGCCGACACTAAAATTGAAACTTATTAGAAATTTGCGCGAAACGCAAAGAAAATAACTGCTAGTAATACAACAAACCCTGCCAGGCAGGCCCAAAAACCCTATCACAAACACTGCTCCACAGCAGCCAATAAGGCTACGTAATAAAGAAGCGGGGATTATGTGCCGACTGAGCTTAGATTTCAAGCCACATTGGGGCACAGTATTAAAAAGATCCCAAGCTGACCAATCAAGTCGGCAGCAATCCAGACCATATCACGATTTACATCTTCAGGAAACCAACTGCTCTGAAAATGTATTGCCAGATAATATCAAAGAGAAACAGGGAAATCGCCAGGAAAACCATTGTCACTAACACGACAACAGTTGCTCTCCAAAGCTGAGGCCATGATGGCCACGAAACCTTGTCCATTTCACTTTGCACAGCGACTAAAAAGTCAGCAACTGGTGCGTAGTTCACAACTCGATAAGCAAACCAGACACCGATTGCACCGATCAGCATCGGCAAGCCAACTCGAAGGATTTCGACCGACTTGACCGGCAGATTATTAGACAGGGTCGAAGCGGCAATAAGAAAGAAAATTGCAACCGTCACGCCAGTCACCTGACGAACCTGCTTCCCCTGATTTCGCTTGTAAAGCCTGATCGAAAACATCTCTGCGAACAAACCCACCACTAATCTTGTTTTAGTCATACTTGAAACCAACTTGCAATCAACACCTGTGCCAACATGAAGCAACAGAATGAGTGAAACTCAAACACCTTACACTTTTCCACCGAACCCCTAAAGCACGGGCGGAGGGACTTGAACCCCCAACCGCCGGATTTGGAATCCGGTGCTCTGCCAATTGAGCTACGCCCGTAATGCACTCACACCCAAACCGACAGACAACAGACTATTTCTTGCGAGATTCTTTATGAATTGTGTGCCGCCTCAACTTGGGGCAGTATCTTTTCAACTCAAGTCGTTCTGTGCCACGCATTTCTTTTTGAACGCGATAATTTCGCATTCCCGATTCAGTGCACTCCAACCAAACGTATTCACGAGACATCACGACCACCTAAATCAAATAAATCAACAATGCTTACAATTCACGAAACCTGCACTCGCAAGCCTCATCATTCACTCGGAAGGAATTGCACCAAACTTAACCTGCCATCGCAACGCCGAGCCTCGCTTTCACAACAAAAGCGAGACAGATGGCGATTGCATGCTATTGCCGAGAAACCTACTCGACAATTTTTGTCACAACTCCTGAACCGACAGTTCGGCCCCCTTCGCGAATCGCAAAGCGACTTCCCGCATCCATCGCAATAGGTTTCTGTAGCGAGACTTCAAGGGCCACATTATCGCCCGGCATGCACATTTCTGCACCGCCAAGAAGCTTCGCACTCCCGGTTACGTCTGTCGTGCGGAAGTAGAATTGTGGGCTGTAGCCACTAAAGAATGGCGTGTGCCGCCCACCTTCCTCTTTACTTAACACGTAAACTTCACATTCAAACTTGAAGTGAGGCGTAATCGAACCTGGAGCAGCAAGGCACTGGCCTCGCTCGATTTCATCCTGGTTAATCCCACGCAACAGAAGACCAACATTATCGCCAGCCATACCGGTATCAAGAGTTTTATTAAACATTTCGACACCAGTCACAACTGTCTCTGCTGTATCTTTCAGCCCGACTATCTGGACTTTCTCGCCAACATTAATAACTCCTCGATCAATTCGACCGGTGGCAACAGTACCGCGACCCTTAATCGAGAAGACATCTTCGACAGACATCAAGAAAGGCTTGTCTGACTCACGGGTAGGTTCAGGAATATCACTATCCAACGCATCGAGCAATTCCTGGATGCACTTCCCGAACCCTTCGTCAGTAGGATTCTCCAGGGCACCTTTTGCATTCCCGCGGATAATAGAAATATCGTCGCCAGGAAAATCGTATTTATCAAGAAGCTCGCGAACTTCCATCTCGACCAATTCGAGTAATTCTTCATCATCGACCAGGTCGCATTTATTCAAGAAGACAACCAAGGCAGGCACATTCACCTGACGAGCCAGCAAAATATGCTCGCGAGTCTGGGGCATCGGGCCATCTGCAGCAGAAACAACAAGAATTGCCCCGTCCATCTGGGCTGCACCAGTAATCATATTCTTCACATAGTCGGCATGGCCCGGGCAATCGATATGGGCATAGTGCCGAGCGTCAGATTCGTATTCAACATGACTGACAGCAATTGTTACTGTCTTGGTATCATCGCGAACCGTACCACCCTTGGTGATCTCCGCATAACTCAGCTCTTTCGCGAGCCCTTTTGCCGCCTGCACCATAACCAACGCAGCAGTTAAGGTACTCTTACCGTGATCAATATGACCAATTGTTCCCACATTAACATGGGGCTTGGTACGTTCAAAGACTTCCTTAGCCATCTCTTGTTTTACCTCCAAAGCAGACGATTCAAGCAATCGTTTTCGATTGCTCTAAGTACAAAACTGATGTAATCCTAATGACATTCTTCCGGGGAAGGAAGTGAGTTCGCCAAAAAAACGAAAAAGACTTCACCCCAAAACAAAAAATTGCCCAAGGCGACACAGCGCCCCACGCAAATCAACACAAAAGCATCCTCAGAGCCGTGCCACCACCAGGCGAAAAGCTGCTGATGGGACTTGAACCCATGACCTCGTCCTTACCAAGGACGCGCTCTACCACTGAGCTACAGCAGCACTGCTGCCGAAAACACCCGCGGACGGGACTCTAAAAAAACGCAAGAGCGGGTGAAGGGAATCGAACCCTCACAACCAGCTTGGAAGGCTGGAGTACTACCATTGTACTACACCCGCGTAATCTACTCCTGTAAAATGGGGG
>JAJRTM010000866.1 GCA_024278285.1 Planctomycetota bacterium | reverse complement strand
ACCGCTTGACGATAATGTTCTGTTCGCCCCGCTGCAATGGTTTGGGAATTCTCATCACCATCTGGATATGCCAGGAACAGTGTCTGCCCAGCCGAGGCTTTATCTGGATCTACTTAAAAATCTGATCGAATGTTTTTTAGTGCATGGCTTCGTCCGTTTTGTATTCATCAATGGGCATGGCGGAAACACAACGCCTTCTCAACAGGCATTGTTTGAATTACGCCAGCAATATCGGGATCGAAAAGATTTACTTTTGCTGGCACTCACGTATTGGGATTCCGCCAGCCCGAATGAAACTCGTTCCGACTACGTTCAAAATCGAATGGGACACGCTGGCGAGTGGGAAACCTCTATGATGCTGCGAATTCGTCCGGAGTTAGTCAAAGGAGATGTCAGCAATGTTCCCGAAGTCCCCTTTGGAACGGGGGGAGCCCCTGGCTATCGCGGTTGGACGATGACTGATTGCAGTGAACCGGGGCATATTGGCACCCCCGCTGCTGCGTCATCTGAAAAGGGAGAGACTCTTTTTAACTGCTTTGCCGATGGCGTTGAAAATTATCTGCAAAAAGTGATCGATTGGAATGGTGAAAAATGGAATCTCTAAAAGTAACAAATCGCGGAGGTTCAAAATGGCCCTGGATTGTTTGCGCCGTATTGCTGCTCGCAACGATGCTCAATTATATGGACCGGCAGGCGTTAGCAGTAACGTTGCCGACCCTCAAAAAGGATTTCAATCTGGGTGAAGCCCGTATCGGAATGGTTGAAGGTTATTTCGGATACGCTTTTGCGTTTGGTTCCATTTTTTTTGGATTGGTTGCCGACCGTTATGGTCCGCGTTTTGTTTATCCAATTGTCATCACCGGCTGGTCACTGGCAGGGTTGGCAACCGCGTTTGCAGGAAGTGAATGGGTTGCTGCAACATTTGAAGCATCTGGTGATCCGCCGGGAACAGCCGTCTTTCGTTGGTTAATGATCTGCCGCATTGCGCTCGGCGTATTTGAAGCCGGGCATTGGCCCTGTGCGCTGCTGACGGTACGCGCCGTTCTTTCACCCAAAGATCGCACATTGGGAAACAGTATTCTGCAAAGTGGAGCATCATTAGGGGCGATCATTGTCCCCCTTTATATAGGCGCAGCCGAGCGAGCCGGACAGACCTGGGAGTTTCCATTCTGGTCAATTGGATTGGCTGGCTTAGTCTGGGTGCCAATCTGGTTTGTCCTCATTGGTCGCCGTAATATTTCTGTTCCTTTAGAAGACGATGCCGATTTGCATGTGCAACCGGTCGGTGAAGAGACCGGGCCTGATGAACTGACTGAAATTCCCGTTCCAAATATCTCAACTGATGAACCAACCCATTTGATACGCCGCATGATCACGCTGGCGATTGTGATCGCGATGTTAACCGTCAGTTGGCAATTTCTACGAGCCTGGCTGGGAATGTTTCTGCAGGATTATCATGGCTATTCGAAAGATGCGACACGCGGGTTAATGTCGGGCTATTTCATCGCAGCAGATATCGGCTGTATTCTCTCGGGAGTTCTTACTTCTGCTTTGATCTATCGTGGGCTGGGAATTCATGCTGCACGAAACGTTGGCTTTGCCATCTTCACGCTGTTAACGGCTTCGGCTGCGCTCATTCCATTTGTGGGGAATGGCTTTTTGATGATCGCGCTGCTCTACACCGCAGCGGCTGGCATTTTGGGATTGCACCCGTTTTATTATTCGCTGGCTCAGGAAATTTCCGATAAAAGAATGGGCGTCCTTTCCGGCCTGCTGGCTGCTTTCGCCTGGGTCGTTGCCAGCACGAATCAAATTTTTCTGGGGCAATACATCGAAGCGCACGGCAGCTACAAACTCGGCTTAATCATCGTCGGCTTAGCCCCCGTCGTCGGATTACTTGCCTTGTTAATCCTCTGGCCTTCAAAAAACAGAGACAAAACGAAAGCAACAGAAAGGAATTAAAAGTATCCACAAGAGACGTAGGTCAGGCTCCCGCCTGACATCGATTGCGGGGTTGCTGCTTGAACGTTTTTGTGATGATCTGAGCCGTTAATAATTCGATCAAGCAATTCAAAAAATCACAATCACTCATGTCGCCAGACACAGCCTGACCTACGCCAATACCCTAAAGTAACGCACATGGCGCATTCATCTTGTGCCTCACGGCACCCGACCACTAAAAGTGGTCGGGCTACCCGCTGGTAGTTCGCATCGTATCGATTGCCGAAACTGGGTAAACTTTTCGGCTTGGGTATTTTTGATGGCGAAACTTCACTGAATAAACATTCTCAAAGCAACGGGAGCTAATACACGTATGCGATGCTTTTCTCTTTTACTTCTTGCGATTGTTGTCCTTTCCCCCATTCAGGCTCAAGCCGCTCCCCCGAATATCGTTTTGATTATTTCCGATGATCAGGCGTGGGATGATTACAGTTTTATGGGGCATCCTCATATAAAAACGCCACACCTGGATCGCCTTGCCGCTGAATCGCTTACTTTTACAAGAGGCTATGTTCCCGACAGTTTATGCAGACCCTCTTTAGCAACAATGATTACCGGCCTGTATCCGCATCAGCATGGTGTTGTCGGGAACGATCCGCCCCCGCCGGCTGCGTTGGCAAAATTGTCGAAGCCGAAGCAACGGGCAACCAAAGAATATCTCGATATCCGAAACAAATACCTGGAACATATTGATGACGATCCCAAACTGGCGGAAATTCTCAAAAAGAAAAACTACCTCAGCCATCAATCCGGGAAGTGGTGGGAAGGGCATTACACTCGCGGTGGTTTCACCCACGGCATGACCCACGGCGACCGCACAAAAGGGGGCCGGCATGGCGATAACGGTTTGAAGATTGGTCGGCAGGGGATTAAACCGGTCACCGATTTTATCAATATGGCGGTCGATGAAAAGAAGCCATTCTTCGTCTATTATGCACCGTTTT
>JAJRTM010000865.1 GCA_024278285.1 Planctomycetota bacterium | reverse complement strand
GTGCCGTTGGAGAAGACTTTGGAATTACTTAAAATGCGAACCCGCCAATTCGCAAAACGCCAGCATACCTGGTTCCGAAACATGAGTGAGTGCAAAGAAGTCATTGTTAAAGGGACAGAAACGGCGAAAGAATTGGCCCAGAAAATTGCAGAAAAAAGCTAAGCAAACTGATGTTGCTCAAGCAGCATCATTATCAAAAAACATCAAAAAGATTCTATTTCCTCTGGTGCTACTCCCAGTCGACTGGAGAGAACATCGAGCGTGCTTTTTTGAACTCGACTGACCTTCCCCTGTTCGATACGAGCAATCGTCTTGGCGCAGATACCAGGTTCAAAGTCTTCTCTTCTCAGACCACGCTGTTTTCGAAGGCGGCGTAGCGAAGCCCCAAAAGACTGATCTTCCTGCAAGCGTTTTTTTGAAAGACGCCTGCGAAATTCCAAGTCGTGTTCATAGAGAATTGCCTCCACTGCCGCTTCATAATCACCAAGTTGAACAGTCAACCCAGAGTCAATAACAGCACATTCTTCGAAATCCGGCTTAGTCCCATCTCCAGAATTATTGAACGTAGAAAAAGGAACCGTTAACGACCTGAAATCTCCTCGCCAGAAAGTGATTGTTTCTGTGTCACTATTCACACTGCTGCCAATAAAAAGATCAGACCGGTTCTCTGATTCAAAGACTTCAGCAAGCTCGTGTGGAGGGAGAAATCCGCCATTTGCCTTGAAGGCAAGTCGATCAAATAATGATGTAAGAGTAGGGATAGAATTCATGTCGAGAGGATGAATAAGCAGCCCATTCCCCAAATGGGAATTAGACTTCGATGCAAATCTCATTAAGTCATTTGTTAGATCTTTCTCATAGCTAATCCACAAAGAGTCTTTCGTGGCAGATCGAACCGACTCACTCAATTGCTTCTTGGATGAAACAATTTGTGGCCGCAGAGAGAGAAAACTCGATGGACGTTTCTTTCCACGAGTCAGCAGGAACATTGGGGGACGCTTCTTGCTTTCTTTGAGTTTATTTGCCATCTGAATTACTCCTTACTCTCATCTGAAACGGGATTATTCAAATACATCTGATCCCATTCGCGGCACAATTGTTGACGAGTTTCTTTTTGGGAAAGTATTTTAATTAATTCTTTCGGAATTAATGCTGGGTCAGGATCATCATCCATGAACTCCCATGTGCGGAGGTTTACTCGCCAAAAAACTGTTCCTCGAATAATTGTAACATGAGGATGCTCGCAGATTTCCTTGTCGCGAATTTTCATTTTCCAGCGAGCTTTGCGAAGTGACTTCGAGAGAGGGAAATTGAAGGCCACAACTCACTCCAGAAAATAATTACCCCATAATTACAACACGAACCTCTACCATGACATGATAATATGTCCTGTATCACAGAAAGTCAATACAGGACATAGGAAAGAGATGATTAACTGAAAGAAACTGCTGAACCGGATCAAAGAGGCCAGAGTATCCTTACGCAAACCCCTGTTTCAGATTCGTTTTCTTCGACCGTAATGGTTCCCTGATGCAGCGTGACGATTCGCCAGGCTTTGCATAAACCAAAACCAAGGCCGCGGCCTGCCTGGCGTCCGGAGTAAAAGGGATCAAACAGATGAGCCGCTTCGTCTTGCGTTAAGCCTCGCCCATCATCTTTCACAGTAATTTCCAGCGAAGATTCAGCAGCCGAAGCGGGGCAAATATTCAAAGCGGCTTTAGTTGACCCGGTTGATGGATGCAGCGCGTTGCGAAGCAGTTCAGCGATAACAGTTTGAAACTGATCGAGATCTGCATTCAATTCAAGCTGCTTCGGTATATCGACAAAGATTTGCGGCAGCGGTTTTGACGATTGCTTTTGAAGTTGCTTGTCTAGTTTTCCAATCAGCTTGGGAATAATTTCAGAAACGTCAATTTTTTGCTTGTTTGGCAATGGTGGATCGGCAAAGAGCATGACATCGCCAATCATATCTCGAATGCGCAACGCCTGCCCGGCGATAGTTTCGAGCGATTGCCGATTCGCTTCGTCTTTTTCATGATTCAAAAGCAGTTGAGCGCGGCCCAGAATAACAGCCAGCGGGTTATTAATTTCATGCCCGGCGGCGGCGGCAAATTCGCTAAGAGCAGCCAGATGTTTGGGGTCTGGTGAATGTATTTTTATCTTTGTTTGTTGATGGTTGTCCTTCTGTGGTTGTGTCATCATCTTGTCCATCAAACAGGAAATAGCCGGGCATGAAACCGATGCCCGGCTATTTTGATTCTACCTCTGACGAAATGAATTCACTACACAGTAACCGGTTCAACATCCAGTAATTTGCAGATGCGGTTCATCAACTCATCGGTTTCAAATGGTTTTTGCAGGAAATCATTTGCACCAGCCAGTTTAAGTTCATCAATTTTTTCGCGTTCCACCATACCGCTGATGCAGATGATTTGCACGTCGTCCATTGTCTCATCACCACGAACCCGCTGACAGACTTCCTTGCCGTTGATGTCGGGAAGCATCACGTCAAGAACGATAATATCTGGATGATATTCTTTCACCATCATCCCGGCATCGAAACCGTTGTTGGCCACACGGACATCGAAACGACCGTCCGCTTCCAACACATCGCGAATCAATTCGACCAACTCAACATCGTCATCAACAACCAGTGCTTTACGCTTGCCACTTTCCAATGCATCGGTTGGAATGCCGTTGACTTTCATGAACTTGAAGAGGACATCACGCGGGATTCGCCTGAATTTTGAACCAGGCACCCGAAATCCCTTCAATTGACCAGAATCGAAACATCGAATAATTGTCTGCTGGCTGACTTTACAAATTTTGGCCGCTTCGCCAGTCGTAAAAACTGTTTTCATTTCGCTCCATCCTTAGTCCTGAACATGGTAAAGAACTCCTGTACTCAAACAAATTCTGCCAGACAAACCGCAGAACTCACAAAACAAACGTATTGCTGTTTAAGCTTCTTCACCAGAAATTGCTTCATCTCGCGAGGTTCCAAACGAATACGAGATGAAGAGGTCATTCACTCCCTTGTTGTGACCATGGCCTTTATTCCAAACACTGCACACATAGACACTCTTGCTGTGCGATTAAGAACTTTGGAAACAAAACCAACCAGATGAACCGATGGACAGGAATGCCGGGTTCGCCTTTTATCCATTCGCCGTGATTGTAGCCAAACTCTCAAATTGGTCAATAGCGCTTTGGCTATCTATATTTGTCTCCCTTTTCATTCTCTGCACACTGGTCATTTCGCGAAAACCCTAATAGCTTCGCAGAATACCAACAATATCTGAGTTGTTTGAATTCTCCAAACGGAAAATATTTCAAAATAACCCCTCAGGAGAATCGCATTGTTTTCCAAAAGAAACGAGAATGGACCACCTTATTGATCTTATTTTTTTTATTCAGATTTCGTGTTTCCAACAGGCAGAAATTGTTGGCGAAATCAGTGATCTATCATTTCAAGGAGTGAATTGTGGGAAAACCTTACTGGGTCGGCTTTGATCTGGGTGGCACAAAAATGCTGGCTGCTGTGTATGACAATCAGTACCAGTGTTTGGGGCGAGAACGCAAAAAAACCAAAGGCTTCCAGGGAGAAAAGTCTGGATTGGAACGGATCGTGAAGTGTATTTACGATGCCATTGAAGAGTCAAATCAATCTTTGGGTGACCTGCAGGCGATCGGAATTGGATGTCCGGGACCGATCGACCCACAGAAAGGTGTTCTATTGCAGGCTCCCAATCTGGGCTGGAAAAATGTTACCATTGCAGATGATTTATCTAAAGAATTTAAGAAGCCGGTAGTTCTGGTGAACGACGTTGACGCGGGGGTTTACGGCGAATATCGATTCGGCGCAGGAAAGGGAGTAAATAGCCTGCTGGGGGTTTTTCCTGGAACCGGTATCGGTGGTGGGTTTATTCATGAAGGTGAAATTTTCCAGGGGGCGAACATCTCCTGTATGGAAATTGGGCATATTCCGACGGTCCCGAACGGTCCGATTGCCTCGGCTGGTTTGCGAGGATCTCTGGAAGCGGTTTCGAGCAGGTTAGCCATTGCGTCGCTTGTCTCCCAGGCAGCCTACAGAGGACAAGCCCCTTCAGTTGTTGAAAGCACAGGGACGGACCTGGCAGACATTCGAAGTGGCACTTTGGCAGATGCTCTTAAAAATGAACCCATTGTGAAAGAAATAATCGGGCAGGCGATTATTCAACTTGGAAAAAGCATTGCAGGTTTTGTGCATATCCTCGCTCCACAGCGCATTATTCTGGGGGGAGGACTTATCGAAGCGATGCCTGAATTCATGATGAAAAAAATCGAAGAAGGAATGGATGAGTGGTTACTTCCGGCGTATCGAGACGTTTGTGAAATTGCAGTAGCCAAGCTGGGAGATGACGCCAGCGTTCAGGGGGCAGCCGCCTGGGCCAGGCATGTTTTGGATAAAAAAAAGGATCAATGAGGGATGCCCTAAAGTAGGCAGTAGGCAGTAGGCAGTAGGCAGTAGGCAGTAGGCAGTAGGCAGTAGGGTGTCAGAGCGTTTCCGCGACACTAGGCAGTCTGGCATGATTGCGTCGATGTGATTTCTGCCGCTTGCTGAGGGATGGCGAGGGTTGAGGAAATCGCCTGACTCAGGAGTCGATTATTTTGATGACCACCGGAAAGATGATTTCGCCCGCACGAAAGTTCGTCGTTACAAGACGCATGAAAAAAAAGCTGGTTGCGAAGTGACTCGTGAATATTTTATTTGTCCGGTGCCCGACAACTTGCCGGACGGTTCTCGCTGGTCAAATCTCAAAGCGATCGGCATCGCGATCAACACGACGATTCGCGACGGAAAAACGCATACGGAAATTCGCTATTATACGCATTCGCGTATTTG
>JAJRTM010000864.1 GCA_024278285.1 Planctomycetota bacterium | reverse complement strand
ATCGCGAGCGCGATATCCTGAAACAACTGGCCCGCTTCTTCCTGCACAAATATTACAGGCAAGAAGACAGCGATTGTCGTCAATGTCGATGCAACAACCGCTCCCCAGACTTCGTGCGTCCCTTTAATCGCCGCCTCAAACCGCCCTTCCCCCATTTGTGAATGACGATAAATATTTTCCAGTACGACAACTGCATTATCAACGAGCATCCCGACTGCAAACGCCAGCCCCGCCAGACTGATCACATTTAATGAACGCCCAAGCAGCCCCAGAATTAAAAAAGTACCAACGATACTGATCGGAATCGCGACACCAACAATGAGCGCACCGCGTGCATACCAGAAGCCTGCGAAGAAAATCAAGCCGAGCGTAATCGCAAAAAACCACGCGTTGAAATAAGCCGCCGCCAGTGCAGAAAGCAGGATGAATGGAATCAAAATAAGCGTTCGCCCATTCAAATGCAGAAACAGCATGAGTACGATCATCGTTAACGCACCGCCGACAAAAATGTTTTGCCGCACCAGATTCACCGATGAATAAATGTAATCGGTTTCATCATAAACCTGAATCAACTGCAAGCCGCGATCCTTGAGGATGTCTTCATCGATTAAATCTCGCGCTGCCCGCAGTCCATTCATAATTTCCAGCACGTTAGAACCAGTTTCACGAATGCAATTGATCGCGATGCTCGATTCACCAAATCGCCTTACCAGTCCGTCCGGCTTTTTGTAGCCAAGGCGAACTTCCGCTACATCACGCACATAAACCGGGGCGCCATCGCGCACTGCTAGAAGCTGCCTCTCGACATCCTCAATACATTCAAACTGCCCGAGTGTCCGTACGACCCATTTCCGTTTCCCTTCCCAGAAGTTTCCTGCTGAAGTATCTGCGTTTTGGCCGCGAAGCACTCGCCTCACATCGAGAATTGTCAACTGCCGCGCCGCCAGTTCTTCGGGATCAACAACAACTTGTAATTCATCTTCCAGACCCCCAATCACATTCGATTGTGATACGCCAGGGACTCGTTCAAAGCGTGCCTCAATTTCATCTTCTGCGAACCGACGAAGTTTGGTGACATCCAGATCTTTGGAAGGGAGCAACTCTTCCACTTCCGGATGCACTTTCGCCAGTTTCCTCAACCGCAGCATCGCTAAACCAACATTGTGCGCCCGGCGGACATGCTCCAACTCTTTTTTTAAATCGGGATATTTTTCCTCAAACGCAACCAACTCTTCTTCTTCGGGATGCCGGGCGCTGAAAATGAACCACGCGATCGGGGAGTCATTCGCGTTCGAAGTACTGATCACCGGTTGGTCTGCGTTCTCCGGGTAATCGGGAACCTGCTGTAATCGAGAATTAACTTTCAGTAGCGCCTGATCCAGATTGGTCCCGACTTGAAATTCGAGCGTGATTGAACCTTTGGAATCGCCACTTTCAGAAATGAGTCGCACCAACCCCTCAACAGATTTGAGGTACTCTTCCTGTTCCAGAACAATTTCGCGTTCCACTTCCTGCGGACTCGCTCCGGGCCAGCGTGTGGAAACCGTGATCGAAGGTCGCTGCACCTCAGGCGTCAACTGCATCGGCATTCGCAAAAAGAAGACGATGCCGAACAACGAAACAAGCAGTATCCCCACGATTACTTTGATGGGGTTGCGTACAAACGCTTCAATTAAAGCCATATTTACCGTTTTTCATCGCGAGCCGGTCAGCTCGAAAGCCTCTCATTATTCGACAAAGATCTATCCTGCGTGCATCGGGACAGTATTCAATACAAAATGATTCAGGTATTCAATACAAACCGACTCCGAGTCAAACGTTTTTGCGGACAATATCGAATTGATCGCAATTGAACTCGCTACTCGTTTGACGTCACCAGTTATTTACCCCAGTATCATACAGTAGGTTTCAGCTTAACGGCCTTACTTCCTTTTTTGAATTAACTATTTTTTCTTACGGGAAATAATTTCATGAAACGTTCTCTGGTTTTCTTTCTGTTTCTATTTTCGTTTTATGTTCCTGCACCGTTTTCCAGTCAGCAGGCTGAGGCAGCTAAGAAACCAAACATTTTGTTTTTGTTTGCAGATGATCAAAGAACAGATTCCATCAATGCACACGGGAATCGATCTATACAAACCCCTCATGTTGATCAGCTCGTCAGACGGGGTTTCAGCTTTCGTAACAATTACTGTTTCGGCTCCAACAGCGGGGCAGTCTGCCTGCCCAGCCGGGCGATGGTGCATTCCGGGAAAATCTGGATGCACTCGAATAGCCAGATGACCGGTGAAGTGACGCTGGGGGAAACCCTTCGCCGAGATGGATACGAAACATTTGCCACCGGAAAATGGCATAACGGCGCGGCTTCCATACTTCGCAGCTTTGAACAGGGTGTGAATGTTTTCATGGGAGGCATGTGCAATCATACACAAGTCCCCATTTCCGAAATCAACAATGGCAAACTGATTAGAAAAGGAACGGGAAAGAAATTTTCGAGTGTTCTGTTTGCCGATGCGGCTATTGAATTTCTGAATCATCAAAACCCAGAGAAACCGTTCTTTGCCTACGTTGCCTTCACCGCCCCGCACGATCCGCGTAACTCACCGGTTAAATATCGGGAGATGTATTACAACAAACGGCCTCCGCTGCCAGAAAACTTTTTGCCTTTGCACCCGTTCAATAATGGTTCATTGATTATCCGAGACGAAGTGCTGGCGGCCTGGCCTCGCCAGCGAGATGTGGTTAACGATCAGTTGTGTGAATACTATGGTCTGATCACACAGATGGATGAACAGATCGGGCGAATTCTTCAGGCTCTTGAGCAAAGTGGCGAAGCAGAAAATACGATCATTGTTTATTCAGCTGATCATGGTTTGGCTATCGGAAGTCACGGCTTACTCGGCAAGCAATCTCTTTACGAACACAGCATGAAATCGCCTCTGATATTTTGCGGACCGGGAATCCCGCAAGGAAAACAATCCGAAGCTTTTTCCTATCTGTACGATATCTATCCGACACTTTGCGCATTAACGGGAACCGAAGGACCGAAAAGCCTGGAAGGATATGACCTCTCTACCATTTGGTCAGGAAAGAAAACTCAAGTCCGAGATTCCGTTTTCCTTCCGTACACGAATACGCAGCGTTCAGTTCGTGATGAGCGTTGGAAGCTGATCGTTTACCCTCAGATCAATCACTCTCAACTGTTCGATCTGGAAAAAGACCCCTTTGAGCGAAAAAACCTCGCAGAGAATCCGCAGTACGCGATTCAAAAACAGAAGATGCAGAAATTAATGAAACGCTGGCAAGTAAATATTGGGGACATCCAACCCTTGCAAGTGAAAAATCCGAAACCGAAACAGATCGATCTGACAAAAGTAAAACGCAAACCAGATCGATTTCAGCCGCAATGGATTATCGATAAATATTTTGACTGAGGTTAAGGGAACCTCTACTAATTCAAGCGGAGCACAGACATTCCTGTCTGTTTCGTTTGAGCAGGCTCTGTTATAGGCAGACAGGAATGTCTACACTCCGTTCTATCATATTTCCTGACTCTACCGGATTCTATGTGCCAGTAATTTCAATCCGTTTTTTATTGGCTGAAGGCCAATCTCATCATAGCCTGGGGCATCGCCCCAGGAAAAAGGATCAGATTCACTTTATTGGCTGAAAGCCATATTCAATGCTTTTGTTTATGGCTTTCAGCCAAAGGGGCTTATTTTGATCTCTTCCTGGGGCGATGCCCCAGGCTATGGTAAAAGAGGCCTTCAGCCAAAAAAAACAGTAAAACTCGACAGTAATTGCTAGCTTGATGCAAAGCGATTATTGCTCACTCAAACCGGCACATAGAATCCGGTAGAGTCAGCATGTTTTGAATTATTAGAGGTTTCCCTTTAGCAATAGAATAAACTCTTTAATCCTGCGGGTATCGCTGTAATGAATGAAACAGATAAAGAAAAACGGCCTCGTCGCAGTTTACAGGTTTGGTTAGCCTTGGGGCTGGGGGCGGGAGATTCACCAATTGCTCCCGGAACGGTCGGCAGTTTATGGGGACCGGTTCTTGTCTGGGGACTTGCTGCATCTGGTGTTGAATCGCTTTGGCTGCTACCTGTTTTAGTGATTCTTTTTCTGGTTGGTGTTCCGTTATGCGATGCCGGCTGTAAATACTTTGGCAAAAAAGATCCGGGGGCTGTCGTCTTTGACGAAATCGCAGCTTATCCACTGGTGCATCTATTGGTGCATCTGGATTGGACGACCGTCTGGATTGGATTCATATTGTTTCGATTTTTCGATATTCTCAAACCTTGGCCCATCAAAAAGTTTGAAGAACTCCCCGGCGGCTGGGGCGTGATGGCGGACGATACCATTGCCGCCTTGTATGCGATGCTGGTTCTAAAGTTGATTGCCTTGTATATTCTCTGAACGGACAATTCTACAGGCAGAGCCGCGGCTTACTTTCGGTAAGATTACTTCAGAAAAAATTGGAACAAACAATGAGTCATAATATCCCTCGTGAACTGAGTGATGTCCAATTTACGCTGCTCGGCTTGATTTTCGAAAAAGAGCAGACAGGAACAGAGTTGAGAAAGAAGTTGCGTGACCAGTTTCAGTGGGATACCAGCACCAGTTCTTTTTACACTTATTTCGACCGACTGGCAGCCGAAAAATGTTGCATTATTAAAGCAGGTAAGGCAAGTAAGAAATTCCGCATCACAGCCAAGGGAAAGAAAGCCTTCTTAAAGAAACTGAATTTTCACAACGCATTGCTGAAGACCTGGAAGAAACATTTGAAGTGATCTTTCTGTGGAGCTGCATTACTAAGCATTGACCAAACAATTACTGTCACATCTGTATTCATTTTCGTAGGATGGCGTGCTTGCACCCATCTTCGCGTGCCGGATTGCGTTCCCTAACAGAAAAGAGTTGGAACAGTTATGATCTGGCGATAGATTCACGAAAATGGAAACCACATTTGATGGGTGCAAGCACGCCATCCTACGGCTCAAAGATACGACAGTAATTGTTTGACCAATGCTAACGGTAAAAGTTTGCGAACGGCTCGCAAATGATAGAAAAATATCAGTTTGGTTACGGCTATCAGAATGAACCAGCCGTGCTGGGTTGAATAGCGACCTGTTAGGCAACACTCTCCAGCTTTCCTTCAGGGCGTTTCTTTAACTTTAATGTTTCGTACCGGCGGCCTCGTGCATCGTAAAAATAAAGCGTATTAACATCCGCTGCCCAGACTGCCCCCAGGCGTATTTGACGGGGACCGTATAACGTAAATTCCAGTCCACAGAAATTGTCCTGACGTTGCAAAATACGTGATTCAAGTGGAAATTGCTCGGGGATCAGATTCTCTTTCTGGCACAGCGAATGATGTACGTACTGTTCTAACTCAGCCCATGTTGCAGGGTGATCTGACATAGATGGCTCCGGTTATTGAATCGATGCTGGATATTCTGTGTGCCAACGTATTTTTGCTGACAACGATGCAAAGATAAGTATCGTCTCAACCGCCAGATTCAATTTCCCAAGTTCATACTGCCCACTCCAACCGTCACAAACGGAACATCCCGAAAACTGATGTTCTTGTCATAACTTACGCTTCCCCTTTCTTTGCTTCACTTGGAGACAATTGTCGTCCTGCTGCTCTAATGTTCACTTGTCTGCGACTCGCGGTTAATCTACCATGAGGCCTGAATTTGTTATCAGAGATGTTGACTATTTGCTTATTGGGTTTTGCTGAATCTACCGGATTCTATGCGTAGCCGCTTTGAGTGATCATTAATCGCATCGCATGGAGCAAGCAATTACTGTCGGGCTTTACTTTTATTGGCTTTCAGCCAATAAGCAAAATTATTGAAGTTGCTGGCGTATAGAGTTCCGTTAACTAAGTAATAGTTGTCCTATTTATCTTGTTTTAAGTGAAGCTGGAGTTGTTTTCATGAAACTAAATAGAAATATCGCGATCCTTGTTGTTTGTGCACTCTTGTCATCTGTAGGCTGCGCAGGAGGGGGTGAGGACACCCCTGATTTAGGGCAAGTAACCGGAACAGTCGCAATGGACGGTGCCCCGTTGGCGAATGTTACTGTAACGTTCAATTCTTCAGATGGCCAGGCGTCCTTCGGTACAACTGACGCAGAGGGAAAGTACGAACTTACATACAGGGGCGATGCGAAAGGTGCGAAAATTGGTGACCATAAAGTAACGATTGAAACTCCTCTCGAAGCTCCGCCAGAACCAGGGTACAAGGATCCAATTCCTGCGAAATACAACAGCAAAACAACGTTAACTGCTATCGTAAAAGCGGGAGACAATACGATTGACTTCGAACTAACCAAATAATAAAAGTTCTACGAGGCCGTCACACTCAGGCATACTGTCTTATCGCAAATGATTTTAGTGCGGTGGTGTGGCTGTTTGTGAGTTCTGGCGTCCTGGATTATCAAGCAACGGCAGTTGGTGTTGCTATTTAAGTGAAATTTTATATATTTATATTGTAAATAGTGAGCGATACCCGTCACAATGAGCCGACCCTTTTGCTATCGGGTCTTTATTTTTTCTGCTAGATTTCCTGGCAGATTCCGTGTTTCTTTTAAGGAGTATTTTTATGAACGGTATTTTAAGTAGGCGTCTTGAGGGTTCCTCATCTTCAAGATCGAAAAAGGGCTTTACATTGATTGAATTGCTTGTGGTCATTGCGATCATCGCAATCCTCGTGGCGTTACTGCTGCCTGCTGTGCAACAAGCTCGTGAAGCTGCACGAAGGAGTTCGTGCAAAAACAACTTAAAACAAATCGGCCTGGCCCTGCACAACTATCACGATGTGCACAACACATTCCCGTCCAGCTTTATCGACTTTACTCCGAATCTCGGTGACCCGAGTACGAATAACATTGATGACCGTAATGGGCTTGGCTGGGGAACAATGATTTTGCCAGCACTTGAGCAGGCTCCATTGTATGACCAAATTGGTCAGCAGACAGGTGGTTTCGCCTTCCATTGGATGGATGGTAATTTTGATGGTACGGCTTCAGT
>JAJRTM010000863.1 GCA_024278285.1 Planctomycetota bacterium | reverse complement strand
GGCTGGACAATTAAGGATTGCAAGTCGCAGTTGTCAGATTATTGTTGGGAACCTTTATTGGGTTTCACCCAGTGTGACTTTAAGTGTTTCTTTTTTGTCGTCTCTCAGAACGGTAATTTCCAATTCATCTTTCGGTTTTTTGGTTTTCAGGTAATCGACGAGTTGACGAAATGTATTGATCTTTTTCTGGTCACACTGAATAAGAATATCTCCACGTTCCAGCCCAGCTTTTTTAGCGGGTCCGTTGGGGGTCACTTCAGTAATCAGGCAGCCTCCTTTGTTGGCGTTGCGACCACGAATTCCGACATACGCTTTTTTGGGAACCGGTTTTGTTTTTTTCTCCGCAGGTGTGTATCCCGCATTTAATTCTTCCCAGTCTCGTAGATAAACTTGTATCGGAACATGAAAATTGATGCTGTTACTGGCACCAATCCGACTGTGAATTCCGACCAATCGACCATGTAAATCGAAAAGCGGGCCTCCGGAATCGCCTCCCACGAGAGAGCAATCGGTCTGAACAGTTCTGGACGTAACCGCGATCACTCGACCGAGACGAATGACCGGTAAGCGATCCGACTGATATCCATTGGGGTGCCCAACCGCAATGACCCATCGCCCGGAAACAGCATATCGTGTTCGAGCCATCGGCACAAAATTGAAGGGGCCTTTACTTTCCAGACGAACAATCGCAGCGTCCGCACTTTCGTCAATCCCGGCAACTTTTGCGAAGTATCTGCTTCCATCTGGAAAAACAATCGTCACCCTGTTCCCCACTTCACCGACCACATGGGCAGCGGTTAGCACATGCCCCTGCGGGCTGACAACAACGCCACTCCCCTGACCACCACCTGCTTGAATTCCAACCGTTGCCTTCCGGTACAAGGGGGCCAGTTTTGTTGTGACTTGCTCAAAGCGTTGCAACTCTTTCAGTGTTTGCGGTAAAGTATCGTCCCAGTTATCCTTCAATTCAGCCGGGAAAGTTTTTAATGCCTTTGCAGGGATTTTACTGAAATCGATCTGGCTTACTTTTTGAGATTTCTTTTTTGAATCTTTCGCCCGAAGTTCCAAGCTGCAATTTACAAACAGAACAAAAAAGATAGCCGACGCAAGGGAAATATTACGATATGATAATAAACGATAATTCATAAACAGCTCTCTTTATTAAACGAAGAACCAAAACCTGGAGACGATCCTTTTTTGGTTGCTCTACACACAATCATTATTCCTCTGGGCTTATTCAACCCAATTTCGTCCAATAAATCAATACGAATCACGATCTGATGAAAATTCAATCAACTAAAATTGCTGGGTGTGTCCTTGTTGAGCCGCAGGTCTTTGGGGACGAACGTGGTTTTTTCATGGAAACTTTTCGTGCAACACGTTTCATCGAGCATGGACTCCCAAGAGATTTCGTGCAGGATAATTTTTCGCGATCTGTGGGCGGTACATTGCGCGGGTTGCACTATCAAATCCAGCAACCTCAAGGGAAAATTGTGCAAGTTGTGAGAGGCGAAGTGTACGATGTTGCAGTCGATTTGAGACAGGATTCCCCCACATTCGGGCAGTGGGAGGCAGTCATATTAAGCGAGGCAGATCATAAGCAGTTCTATATTCCGCCGGGATGTGCCCATGGCTTTTATGTGATGAGTGATTCAGCAGATTTTATCTATAAATGTACCAAACAATACAACCCCGAAGCCGAGCGGGTTCTGCTTTGGAACGATTCAGAACTTAACATCGAATGGCCACTGCTTGCCGAGCCAATCCTCTCTGAAAAAGATCGCGACGGAATCCCTTTCAATAAATGTGAAACCTACTCGGTCAGCCCGCGGGACAATGAATAAGCTACTCTTGATTTAATTTCGCTTTTTCGATTTTCCCCCACATGTGGCCTCCTTTTATGCCATGTTGCCAGGTTCCTGCGTAACGGTTTTTGTAGAACATCACTCGACAGGTGAAAGTTCCCATTGTTGGGATGTTGAAGTCGGTCATCGAGACAACGGGTGTGTCGCCTGCCCATTGAATCGGAACCAGAATCGGTAAAACGACATCGACATTTCCATACTTGATACGCGATTGAAAAATCCATGTATTGCCGCTGGCTTTGGTCACTTTACGAATTTCGTATCGTTCCGGTTTGCCAAGCTGTTCCTGTTGTTCAGAATCGACGGTGAAAAAACCGACCAGAACCGTGTTTTCCATTCTCTGGGCAAAATCTTTTTCTGCATTTTTTCGATCCTCGTTAGTCGTAGAAGCTTTCTCATCGGCTTGTGCATAAGACGCTACGGAAACAAGAAGTCCCAGGCAGAATAACAATCGGCAAGCAGAGTTTATTATCATGGCGGCTCTCCATTATGAAATAGGGTAGGGCAGGTGATGCAAACAGTGTACCGGTTACATTGTACGTATCTATTACATCAAACGATAATAAAACCATACGCAGCAGCGATCACAGTTGCAAGTCGCCTCGACCGGGAAGCGGTATCGTTACCGTCATAACTCGTGCAAAACCGAAATGCCCAGTCATTTCGCATCAGAATAGCGTAACGGCATATAGAGACTGTGTTTAGCATTGCTCAAACAATAACTGTCCGGTTTACGGAAACGTTCCTGAGTTGAGTCACTAAAAAATGAAACTGTTTGGATGGCTCAGACGCATCGTGTCTGAGTTGCTCCGCAACAAGAAGCCGAGAATGTGGTTTCCTACGAAGAAAAATCATGAAACGGTAAATAAAGTACAAGCATTAATTGTCCAGGCAGAGTGTCTGATAAGGCTTCTTGTGACTGCGTCACCCAGACGCGATGCGTCTGGGCCATCCAAAGGTACGACAGTAATTGTTTGATCGATGCTTAATGAGGATGAACTCAATAAACGGTCACGATTTTCATTGTATCGCGGTCGTGGTCTGCACACCGCATCATACTCGCCGCTGCCTGGAGACACACGGACGGGAAAATTCTCTTTCCCATCGCATTCTTATTTTTTCGCTGCCGGCTTTTTAACATCCAGAGATTCGGGAGTCACATCCTTGTAGTCACCTGCCAGGAAGAAGATGTAATTTACGAGATCCCAAATTTGGTCATCGGTTAAACTTTTACCGCCGTAGGCTGGCATCGGTGTCCCTTTTATACCTGCACCGATTGCCCGATAAACAACATCGGCAATATCCTCGCTGGGGTTAGAGGCTCCGTGGAAAACACCGTATGTCAAATCACGTGGCACAACCACATTACCCCATACATCGTGCAAGCCCGGTTCTTCATAGTCTGATCCATCCGGTTTTTTTTGCACTTTGGAAACTTGGTCGCCATCTCCTTTTCCCGTTAAACCGTGACACGATGCACATTGTGCGGAGGTTGAAAGATACAGGAATTTCCCATTGGCAAGCGAGGAAATTGAAGGTTCTGCTCTTGAAGGACCAGTCCCGTCTGGTCTGGAACCAGGAATTTCAAACTTGCTTTCCGGTTCATCTGCCTCGCTCCACTTTTCTGCAAGATCGAATGAGACATCAAAAACAATTTCCGGAAAATCAATCTTCAAATACTCCTCGACATCTTTCTGAAACTGTTCTTTTACTTCCCGCTTTTCTTCTGCTGATTCAGCCTCTTCAAGCTGTTCGTCCAGAACTTCCTGAGAGAAATCGATTTCAGATTCAATACACAATCCGCGTTCGATTTCACCACGCATCGATAAATATTTTGTGTATTGGGCAAGGGCATCGATTTCATGATTGCCCAGTATTTGAAAGGCGGGCATGGCTGTTCCAGGGATTCCCCCTTTCAACAAATTACGCAAATCTTCGGTCGACGCCTTACTGTTAGTCTTCGTCGAAGTATATTTCAACACGCCGAGTCTTAAATCTCGTGGCTTTGGCTTGAGCATGTGTGCCTGCGGGCCGTTCCCATCGCCTGTCGCAGCATGACATTTCTGACAATACTGCTTATAAAGTTCACGACCGGTTCTTAATGTTTCATTCGGTTTGACAATGCAGGGTGAACCTTTTTCTGCTAATTCACAGAGCGGTTCAGTCAACGTGATAATCCCGGAAATCTTACTGAATTCTGCTACCGTCACTTTATACGGATACGCCGCCGAAACTCCCCCTTCTTCGGCTGCTTTCAAATCTGCTTCTAAAATTGTTTCGGGATCAAGCACAATTTCTATCACATCGCCCGCAACAACTTCAGGAGCTTCTTCTGGGTATCTTATTTTTATCCGAGTGATCCGACCATTCTCGCTTCGCTCTTTAACTGACCGAATTTTCCCTTCAATTCCCCCTCTTTCAATTGGAAACCAGAGGGGAGATTCAGGAGCGGGGACCGTGCCAAAGGTATCGAGCAGTTCCGAGGCAATTGCCTGGCGAACGTCCGGCACCAGCCCCTTCGCTTTCTCGCTTTCAATAAACACGGGATCCTGTGGCTTGGTACAGCCGGATAGCAAACTCAAAAGCACGACAGAAATTATTGAACATCTGCGGGAGATTGATAAAAAGGAGGGCATCTCAACTTATCCTTCAAAAGCGAGGAACGCTGCCAATCAATGCAATCAGGGCTATTGGTGACAGCAAATTCACGAATTTATCTCATTTTACTGCATACCATGATATCAAAAAAGAATCCATTAATGGAAATGAAAACAGACAACCTGTGACATTTTGTAGCAGGGGAATTTCGTGAGACATATCGTGCCGAAACAAACAGCAATGCGATGAGGGGATTTGAGCCTTTTGACTTATTTCTGTTCGTTTTCCTCGTTTTTGCCGTTAGTATTGATGAAACAATCCATATTACTAACGGTAAAAGTTTGCGAACGGCTCGCAAATTATAGAAAAAATATCAGTTTGGTTACGGCTATCAGAATGAACCAGCCGTGCTGAGTTATATCTTTGATACCATAGGCTGACGTGTTTGCATCAATCAGATACAGTCTCCTAATCGTGGATTAATTTGGATACTTTAGCAGACAACATTTTGCACCACCGATTAGTTTCTGTTCTGCATTAGCACCAAATTTCCCCTGTGAAAAATGAGTCGAATACAGTACGACCATTTCCTTTTCGAGAAAGCAAATCGACGGATAAATGTGCTGGCGATGTGGTTCATCATCGATTATTGCCGGGCGGCTCCAGTCGCGGCCGTTGTTGGATGAGATAGCGTAGACTAATGGATCGCGAGGGAAGAATCCTTCTGCCTCAGTTGGTTGTGCATGATTATAAAGAACGATTAATCGTCCATCCGGCATTCGCTTGAGTGTTAATGGAGAACAGGCTGCAACTAAAGTTGTTGGCTCGGGGCTGGACCAGGTTTTTCCGTTATCGCTGGAATAGGCTCGGTAATGTGCCCCTTTTCCAGTGCGACCCAGCAATAGAATGCGACCGTCCTCCAGCTCAGCAACAGCCGGCTCTGCCATACCACGCGGCCCAGGCAATGTCGCTCCAGAAGATGATTGTAACCAGGACGTTCCACCATCGTCACTGAAAAAACAGAGTACCGAGTTGGTATCACCTTCATACCGACCGCCGCCACGAGCAACAGGAACAAGAATTCGTCCCGTTTTAGTTTGAATCATTCGGTCATTCATCACATACCAAATACCTTCGTCACCACCAAGCAGACAGGCATCCGACCAGCTCACCTCTTCATCACTACTGAAAGAGATCGAGGGTAAACCACCTCCCTGTTTCACTCCACGGTGCATCAGGATTGCGAGCCGCCCATCTTGAAGTCTCAAAAAAGAGACGCCCCCTGCATACCGACGGCCTGACAATTTCCAGTTCATATTGAGGCGACCGGTCTGTTTCCAGGTGCGACCACCATCCAGACTGCTCCAGGAACGCGGGGCTTTTTGTTTGATGTTTTCCGATTCAACTCCATTGGCAGCCATCAACAAATGTCCTGATCGTAATCGAATAACACTCGGACCAATGAATTCGTAATCTTGTGTGTGAGGGACAATCAGTTCTGGTTTCTTGATGAATTCAGCATTTGCAAAACCACTGTCTGATGGATTTGATTCAGATAATGCCAAAGCCGATCCATGTGAAATCGATACTCCACAGGCAGTTACGCATGTTAAGAAATGACGACGTTTCATGGTAATCTTTCGTTAAGAAACAGTATTCGTATTCAGTTCGTATTCAGTCTCGCACACCAAAAAAAGATTCAATCTCGATCATAGTCTTTGCCCTGTTTTACTTGGAGCGATAAACCTCTAACTCATGAACTGACATTTGCGTACCTGGTTGATTGGGACCATTGGGGCGAAGTGCAGAAACTCTTACATATCGGGCTTTTACTGGTGGAAATGATGCCTCATACGGTTTGCCTTTATGCTCGTTTTTGGAAGCAACCGTCACCCATTTATGGCGGTCCATCGAGAGTTTGAATTCGAACTGCGTCGCGTAGCCTGATCCAAAAGTAACCTTGATTCTATTCACCGGCACCGTATCAATGAGGTCCACTTCATAAGTCCAGGGCCATTCACCTCCCGGAACGGCATAGGTTGCCTTGTTGCCATCGACACCTAAAGACGCAAAATGAACACGACTATTCACGACAAGATGTCGGCTGCCATCGAGGCTCAACAAATCAGCCGGTTTTTCAAAAGCAAGATTCCCCGGGGGGACAGCTTGAGGTGGTGGTGTTGATTTCAAGTAGGGACGGATCGCCTTGAGCACCTCGAGCTGAGAACGATCCAACGTGCCATCCCGATAGAGCAGCACGTCTATCGAAACCACACCACCACGGTGGTTTACTTTGGAAATATAGCGTGCCAGTTCCCGTTTCTGGTATCGTGTCCCTGGTTCAGCCCAATGTTCGCCTAAAAAAGAGGCGATATGCCATTGTTCCCCCTTAATCGTTGCAGAGATCGGCAGGTCGTGGAAACGATTTTTTTCGCCACAGGTATAATCTTCCAATGGCGTGTAAGCATTCACTTTTCCCAGAACCTCACCAGAATTCATGGCGATAATCCGGCGAGGCGAACCGGCCCGTAATCCATCAGCCAAGATCTTCAACTTTTACTCGTCGTATCCGATAAACGAATAGCATCCATCGACCCACCAGCCTGCGATTTTATCACCGTATCGTTCGCCATATTCTCTGACGACACTCGACCATTTTTGAACGAAATCAGCCGAGACTATATTTTGCGGATTACAACCAAAAGCCTTGCCAGCTTTTTCATCAAGGCGAGGCCCATCGCCGGTCCAATATAACATGAGGCGAATACCACGTTTATTCAGTGATGTGTAAAGATCTTCGATAAGATCCCGTTTCGCACACGCTTCCCCCGGAGCATAGCCACTTATCTTGTCATACGTGGCATTGGGAGCGATCAAATGACGCGAAATCTGCATCACCGTAAAAATCACATAACCTGCACCGGCCTGTTCCATTTGATCAGCAAACTTTTCCGTATCAAACTCCGCAACACATTCATCCCACGAACTCTGTTTACCAAGACTGTGAACCCTATCAGGATTGTTCTGTATTCCGTTCAGATAATGGACAAAGATGCCATAACCACTTTCCCGAAACCATTCTGTCCGAGGATTTGAAGAAACTGCCGAAATCGCACTTCCTGCTTGCGGTTCGTTTTGGGCATTAACGGTACTCGTCAAAGTCATCACCAGCACGAGGAAATGAATAACAAGTTTATAAGTAGCTTTTATTCGGGAAACCACGATCATCAAAACTCCTCTAACATTCATGATGGCCTATCAATAGATGGATCGCACAGTGTTCGTATTCGTTCACGGGCTATAAATTGGCCTTTTCAGATTTTGAGATATTTACGATCATTTGTAAATGAGACGATCACAGTTTCCACTTTCTGATTCATAGATGCAAGTCTTGCCGGTGGAGTTGCGTGGTATTCTCAAACCGTTTATTTCTTTTATTCACCGTATTTTTGGCACAGCCACACTAATAACGGGTTCCTGAAACCTTTGTTTTCCACCTTTGTTTTCTCGAGTTAATCGTTGCGTCAGTAGTAACGACTACCCGGTCTCTGGGGTCCCTATCCTTCGCAACCATTTTTCGATACCGACAATCCCGTATATCATAAATCCGACTCCTAAAATAAGTGACCATTCGATTAAGCCAATTGGCTCACTGTGAAACATGATGTTCATAATTGGTACGTATGTAAAAGCAAGCTGAAGAACAATCATTATCCCGACACCACCTAACAGCCAGCGATTACTAAACAGACCAATTGAGAACATGGAAACAGTAAGTGACCTGCAATTGAATAAGTAGAAAAGTTCTCCGAAGACGAATACATTAACGGCGACTGTCCTCGCCGCCGCTTCACTTTTTCCAAGAGACAATGCCCATTCGAACAATCCAAACGCACCGATTAATAACAAGGTACCGACAAAGAGAATTCGGAAGATCAGTGTTCGGGATAGTATCGGGCTTGCCGGATCGCGAGGTGAACGAAGCATAATGCCCGGCTCTTTCGGCTCAAAAGCCAACATCAAACCAAGAAAGACTGCCGTGGTCATGTTAATCCACAATATTTGCACGGGAAGAATGGGAAGTTGGGCACCAGCGAAGACTGCCGCCATGATGACCAGTCCCTCTCCGATGTTCGTTGGCAGTGTCCATGTGAGGAACTTGATAAGATTATCAAAGACCCCTCGACCTTCTTCGATTGACGCTTCGATAGAAGAAAAATCATCATCTGTGAGCACCATATCGGCGGCTTCCTTCGAGACTTCTGTGCCGGTGATCCCCATCGCGACACCAATATCTGCCCGACGTAATGCAGGGGCATCGTTCACGCCGTCACCGGTCATGGCGACAACATGGCCCCGGTATTGCAGTGCTTCCACCAGACGCAACTTCTGCTCTGGCGCGACTCTCGCAAAGACTGCTGTTTCTTGCGCTGCATCGATGAGTTCGGTGTCCGACATTTCAGACAGCATTTTTCCGGTAATAACATTTTCTGTGCCCTCCTTCTGGTCAACTCCGTTCAAACCGATTTGTCCGGCAATTGCTGCTGCGGTTCCTGCATGATCTCCTGTAATCATTTTGACCTGAATTCCCGCAGCTTGGCAGGCATGAACCGCCCGAACAGCTTCAGGGCGTGGCGGATCAATCATTCCCTGCAATCCCAGGAAACTGAGTCCACTCGCCACATCCTGGTGTCCAATTGAAATCGTGCTCGATGGAAATTCACAACGAGCAAACGCCAGCACTCGCAGCCCATCTGATGCCAGTTCGTCAACACGTTTGTGTACTGTGTCTGGATTCAAAACCGTCTGTGTACCAGCTTTGTCAATTGTGTTGTCACATCGTTGTAAAATGCTTTCTACAGATCCTTTCAGATAGGCAACGGTGGTTTTGCTCGATCCCTCTTTGTGCAAAGTGGCCATATACTGATGCTGTGACTCAAATGGAATGGTATCTAGAATTGGGAATTCTCGTTTTAGCGACTCCGGCTCGATTTTCGCTTTGAGGGCAGAGGTAATCAACGCTGCTTCTGTGGGGTCGCCATCAGCTTGCCAGCCTTCTTCTGTGTGCGAAAGCGATGAGTTATTGCAGAGCAGGCCAGCTTTCAAGCATTCGGCCAGGGCTATATTTGAGCACGGATCAATCGCTTCTTTATGATCTGAAAATTCTCCTTCTGGTGCATAGCCGATGCCAGAGAGAGTCAACAATTCCCCTCCTGCGAATACATTGCGAACAGTCATCTGGTTTTTGGTGAGTGTCCCGGTTTTATCGGAACAGATAACCGTGGTACTTCCCAGGGTTTCAACTGCAGCCAGCTTCCGAATGATTGCATGGCGTTTTGCCATTTTGCCGACACCAATTGCCAGGGTGATGGTTACCGCAGCCGGCAGGCCTTCTGGAATCGCACCGACTGCCAAAGCAACGGCAGCCATAAACATATGCAGCCAGGATTCGCCCCGCATAATCCCGACGACAAATGTCACAGTCGCCATGCCAAGAATGACATACAACAGTAGTTTGCTGAAATGAGCAATCTTGCGAGTCAAAGGTGTGGCTAAAACCACTGCTGAAGAAATCAATTCTGAGATACGACCAATTTCGGTGCTGTTACCGATTCCTGTTACAATCCCTGTAGCCGTTCCGTAGGTGACGAGCGTTGATGAATAGACCATATTACGGCGATCAGCCAGAACGGTGTCGCACTCCAGTAAATCGGTATGCTTTTCGACCGGTAGAGATTCTCCCGTCAAGGAAGACTCATCAGTTTGCAACTCTCGACAACGAAGCAATCGGATATCTGCAGGAACTTTGTCCCCTGATTGCAGAAACACAACATCCCCCGGAACCAGTTCTGTTGCGGGAATATGTTTTTTCTTTCCCGCTCGTAAGACAGTTGCTTCACTGGTCATTGTTCTGGCAAGTGCTTCAATCGCTTTAATTGCTTTTGATTCCTGAATGAAGCCAATAAAAGCGTTAACCAATACAACGCCAAGAATCACACCTGCGTCAACCCATTCTTGCAAGAAAGCAGTGACGAGTACTGCAACCAGTAAGATGTAAATCAGAGGTTGATGGAACTCCAGCAGAAAACGAACCAGCGCTCCATGCCCTTTTTTCGAGGTAATGGAGTTCGCCCCGAATCGTTCTTGCCGATCTTCAATGGCAAATAAATCCAGTCCACTTTCCAGGTTTGTATCAAGTAACTCGACAACCTCAGACTCAGGGAGATGATGCCAGTGGCGACTGAAAATTGTTTCCATTTCGATTTTTCCTCTTTTATGCTACCAGTGCGGTTTCTTTGTAACGGGTAGCTCAACGGGTAGCTCAGACAATCCCGTCCAGGGTTGTCTGAGTGCGTAGCAACCCGAGGAGTTTTATTTCAGATAACCCTGATATTGATCCTCAAAACCTTCATTCAATGCCTCGGGTGCCTGACGGCACTCAGGCAACCCTGGACGGGTTGACTGAGCTACCCGATTGCGTCACTTATTTGCCAACAGCTTAACCGTTTTGTGGTGGTTTGCCGTTGATCCAGGGGCCGGCTAGTTTCATGTATTCTGGTTCGTCGAGGGTGGAGCCGTAGTTTCCTGCGGTCCAGCCGGGGATGTGGGCAGCTTCTTTTCTGGCGTGGGAACGTTCTTCCCACTGCTTCGACCAACTGCCGTTGCCATCGGTGATCGAACCGGTTTTGCCATCGAAGTAGAAGACACGATCTTCCCGGTAACTGCGGGCGCCAAGAATGACCGTTGCGATCGCGGCTGCTCCTAAATCTGGCGGGTTATTGCAGAAGGAAGGATCGTTTTTAGAAATTGCATCGATCCAGTTCTGGAAATGCAGATCGGTACTATGCACCCCTTTAGCCAGCGGGATGTTGACTTTGATATCCTCCTCTTTCAACTTGCTGTTGTGGGTGACCTGCGGACGTTCTGGAATGAACTTGAAGGTCTGGAAATTCTCGCCGTTGCCAAAAACGAACGAGCCGTAGTGACCGCGAATTGTTTGTTGAATACGAGATTCCTGGCAGCACATCGTTGCATTGATTAAACCTTGCACGCCTGAATCGAAATCGGCGACAACGGTGGCGACATCGGGAACGTCACGGCCATCGTATTCCATATAGATACCGCCTGCACCGACAACGCGTGAAGGGAATCTCAGTCCGGTTCCTTTGAGCATTGTTGTTGTGCGATGTACGAACAGGTCGGTAAACATGCCGGATCCGTAAGGCCAGAAGCGGCGCCATTGTCGGTAGACGGCTCGATCAAACGGCACATCTTCAGCGAGACCTTCTTCCACACCGAGCCAGCGTTTCCAATCGATTGTTTTCGGGTTCATCTCTTTTTCAAGAGCATAGTATCGCCACTGTCCCATGTTGGAATTGCGGAAATATTCGGTCTGAAATTGCAGAACCTTTCCGAGTTTTCCTTCGTTGAGTAACTCATTCACCTGCGACCAGACAGGCAGCGAAGAAGATTGCACGCCAACCTGCATTACTTTGCCAGTTTTCTTCCAGACATCGGCAACTTGCATCGCTTCTTCGACATACTTCGTCATCGGTTTTTCACAATAAACGTGCAAGTCAGCGTTCAGGCTGTCGATAATTTGCTTGCAGTGCCAGTGGTCCGGCGTGCCGATGCAGACCGCATCGAGTTCTTCTTTTTCGATCATGTCGCGGTAATCGACATACTTCGCAGGAGCATTACCGTTTTGCTGCTTGATGTAATCTGCAACTTTATCGCGTTGTTTACTGTAAACTTCCGCGACTGCAACCAGTTCGATGTTGGCTCCGTTATTTTTCATCTTGGCCAACGTTTTTACATGAGCGCCAAAACCACGACCACCTGGTCCGATGAAGCCGATGCGGATTCGCTCGTTGGAACCCTTTGCATTGGCAGAAGTTGATGCAAGCGAACTGACCCCAGCCGCGGCGGCGAGGGTTCCGGTTGTCTTGATGAAATCGCGTCGGTTAACTGGTTCGGACATTGCTGGCTCCTGTCTTTAATCATAAAATTTAATTCAACCCTGCTTGGATTGATATGTGAACAGCTACGATACAGGGTAATCGAACAGAAACGCAGATTTCAACCGATTTGTTCCCTCTCGTCGAGAAGAGGTCACTTCAACGGGGAATCGCCACGTATTTTACGAACAATTCCATCTTCTGAACCTACAGCGGTTGAGGAATTCTGATTGAATGCTAGGCTGGTTTCTTGTTGAATCTGTTCTGTGCCGTGACAATAATTGAGAACCTGAAATTTCACTTAATGAATGATATAAAAAGGTTCTTCATACTTTTATAATGGCTGAAGCATTTTACAGCCACGGATGAACACGGATCAATTCTTCTGAAGAAGTAAAAACTAAATAAGGGACAGAAGAAAAAAACTGAAAATGATCCTTTTCTTCTTGTCACCTTTGCGAGAAATTATTGTTAAACAAATAAACGAAACTTCAATGGTAAAAGAGGACTGGATTCACAACAAAACGCAAATGAAAAAGAAGTTTTTCAACTTCATCTGGCATGAAAATACTTCTGTTGCCTGAGTGGCAATTTTTTTATCTGTGTTTGATCCGTACTACTAACGGTAAAATTTTACGAACGGTTCGCAAATATTAGAAAATCAGTATTTGGTTACGGCGGTCAGAACAGACCAGCCGTGCTGGGTGAATCCGTGGCTCTTTTTTCTTTTAGCCACTAATAATGTGAGAAGAATCATAAAAATGGAAGCAAGCATGACGGAACTTGAAAAAATGGATATCCATGTTGGTCACAGCCCCGATCCTGATGACGCGTTTATGTTTCACGCCTTGGCGAACGATAAAATCGATACCGGGCGTTATAACTTTACGCATGAACTTCAAGATATCGAAACGCTTAACCAGCGCGCGTTCAGCGGCGAGTTGGAATTGACCGCTGTTTCGCTGCACGGTTACGCTCACCTGGCTGATAAATACGCGATCTGTTCCTGTGGCGCAAGCATGGGCGATAAATATGGCCCGATGGTTGTCGCGAAATCGGAAATGTCTGTTGATGACCTGAAGGGGAAAACAATCGCGATTCCCGGCAAGTTGACGACTGCATTTCTGACATTGCAATTGTTGCTGGGTGATCAGGCAACTTATGTGGAACATCCGTTTGATGAAATTCTTAATCTGGTGGAACGCGGCGAAGTTGATGCCGGGCTGATTATTCACGAAGGTCAACTTACTTATGGCGACCAGGGGCTTTCGCTCGTCATCGATATGGGCGTTTGGTGGTACGAAGAAACGGGCTTGCCGTTGCCACTTGGTGCGAATGCGATTCGACGGGATCTTGGTCGCGAAGTAATGGAAGAAGTGACCGTCTACCTCAAGCAGAGTATTCAATACGGACTCGATCACCGTGAGGATGCCTTGGCTTATGCAATGAAATACGGGCGTGACCTCGATACCGCCAAGACAGACAAATTCGTCGGCATGTACGTCAACGACTGGACGCTCGATTTTGGCGAAGTCGGTCGCAAAGCCGTTGCAGAATTGATGAAACGCGGTTTTGAAGCCGGGATTATTCCCCATAAAGTCGATGTCGATTTCATCGGTTAAGGCTTTCGACTCTTGTTCCCAAGCTCCTGCTTGGGAACACACGGGACAGAAGCTCCTGCTTCTTGAATGTCTATAGGAGGTTACAGAGTACGAAATCTAACTTAAAAAGGAAGCAGGAGCTTCCAGGATACGTTCCCAAGCAGGAGCTTGGGAACGAGGAGAATTAAATGACCATGAGTACAACACCTGCTGATTATCTGACTAACTTGTTCGGCCTGACTGGAAAAACGGCTGTCGTGATTGGCGGCACCGGCGTTCTGGGTGGTGCCATCAGCGACTGCCTTGCATCTGCGGGCGCACATGTTGCCGTTGTTGGTCGATCTGAAGAAGCGGGAGAAAACCGAGTTGCTGCCATTCAGGACGCCGGCGGTTCTGCTCAGTTTATTGCTGCTGATGTGACCTCACAAGAAGACCTGGAAACTCTTATTTCTAAACTGAATGAAACGGGTCACACTTCCGACATTCTTGTTAATGGGGCGGGGATCAATTCGCCTACCCCTTTTCTGGATATTACCGATGAAGAATGGGACCGCATTTTCAATGTGAATTTGCGTTCGGTTCGTCTTACGTGTCAGGTCTTTGCGAAGCATTGGCTCGAAGAAAATCATCGTGGTTCAATCATCAACATTGCATCGATGTCAGGCATGATTCCGCTTTCGCGTGTGTTTACTTATTCTGCAACCAAAGCCGCGGTGCTTAATTTGACATTGAATTTGGCTCGCGAATGGGCAGAGCAGAATATTCGCGTTAACGCTCTTTCACCCGGCTTCTTTCCAGCCGAACAAAATCGAAAAGTTCTCACGCCTGATCGTGTGGAATCGATTATGAGGCACACCCCAGCCAACCGATTTGGTGAACCACAAGAGTTAGCTGGAGCGGTACTGTTATTGGCATCAGAAAATGCAGGCAGTTTTATCACAGGAGAAAACTTGGTCGTCGATGGCGGTTTTTCTTCGATGACGATTTAAGTTTCGTAAGCGATGATTTGTAATCTTAATGAAAACAGAACTCACTCCTCCTGTTGATCGGCGTTATCTGGTTCGATTTAACCCGAAACGAATCCCGCATGCTTTTACCGATATTCTCATTATCGGGGCAGGAATAGCAGGAATAAGAGCAGCTATTGAAATCGATCCTGCATTGGAAACGACGATCATCACCAAAGATGTCGCGGAACTTTCCAACAGTACCAAAGCACAGGGCGGGATTGCCAGTGTTCTCGATCCTCTCGATGATTTTGAATCTCATTCAGCAGATACCATTGATGCCGGGAAGGGACTGTGTGATATCGAAACGGTCAATCGTATCACGCAGGCGGCTCCGGAACTAATTGAAGAACTATTACATTTCGGTGCGAAGTTTGATCGTACTGATGGAAGGGTCTCTTTAACAAAAGAAGGTGGTCACAGTCACCGCCGTATTGCTCATGCCCTGGGGGACGCAACCGGTCGCGAATTGATGCGGGCGTTGTTGGAAACCGTCAGAAAACGACCCACGACTCAACTGTGGGAAAAAACTTTCATCATCGATTTGCTGACGCACAATAACAGTTGTGTTGGGGCGCTGGTCTGGAACTCGTATCATGGGAAAACTTTTGTCTGGGCGAAACAAACCATCCTGGCAACCGGCGGGGCAGGGCGGTTGTATCGAGAAACGACCAACCCGGAAATTGCAACAGGCGATGGTCACGCAATCGCCTTTCGAGCTGGCGTGAAAATGCGAGATATGGAGATGATGCAGTTTCATCCAACCGTCTTGTATATCGCAGGTGGTTCCCGCTATTTAATTTCCGAAGCAGTCCGTGGCGAAGGAGCGTATTTGGTCGATGTGACCGGTTATCGCTTCATGCCCGATTACGACGAAGCGGCTGAACTCGCACCGCGGGATATCGTCAGCCGGGCGATTACTGCTCAAATGGAAAAGACAAAGCATGCATGTGTCTATCTCGATTTGCGTCATCTCAGCAATGATTTAATCAACGACCGCTTTCCGAACATTATGCAGGTTTGTGCTCAATTTGCTTTGGATATCAGATCCGATTTAATCCCTGTCCGTCCGGGGGCTCATTATATGATTGGCGGGGTCGTCATTGATGATTCCGGAAAGACGTCTCTACCTGGATTATGGGCAGCCGGGGAAGTAGTCTCCAGCGGACT
>JAJRTM010000862.1 GCA_024278285.1 Planctomycetota bacterium | reverse complement strand
CTTATCTTACTTTTTCAATCCCTGCAAGAAGGTAATTAAATCCTGCATTTGTTGTTTATTAATTTTTTGTTCCATGCCTTCGGGCATTAAAGATTTTCCTGTCCCTGTAATTTCATCGATGTTTTGTCGCAGGATTGTTTCTTTCACATCTTCTGCTCTTTTCAGCGTGATGCTTGTGGGCGATTCGCTGACAATAATCCCTGTGACCACGCGTCCCGATTCCAGTACGACAATGTACTGCGTGTAATTGGCAAGCACTTCGCGGTTCGGATCGATGATTTGAATCAGTAACGTTTCCGGCGTTGCATTTTGAATCGTTGCCAGATTCGGACCGACTTCATGCCCACTTTTTCCGATCTTATGACACGTCATACAGTTCTGTTCAAAAACTTTCTTGCCTTTCGCGACATCTCCTTTTAACGATAACGCGGTTCGGTAATCATCGAGAACTTTCTTTCGTGGATTCAGTACACTTGAAAAGAATAGCTTTTTCGCACGAGCCTGAATTTTTGCGTCGCGATTCTTCATCAGCCGTTCTTTGCGAACCGGCGAAATAAACCCGGCTGCAATTTCCTTATTTTCGATGGCATCAAGCAGGGCGTTGACCCCCTCTTTGCGACCAAGTAATGACTCCACAACTTCGCCGCGAACCGAAGGGGAAAGCCCCTGCCAGGCATCAATTAAAATAGACGAGACTTCCGGGGTCTTGAAATCTGCCAGTGTACGGCTAGCCGCCAACTGCACCGAAGGAGCCTGACGGGAATCGAGCATTTCGGTGAGTAAATCGCTGACAGCTTCAAACTTTCCATGAGCCAGAACTTCAATCGCCTGTTCTTTTTGTTTTACCTTTGCTGAATCGTTTGAAAGAATTTTTTCAGCATTGGCAATCATCCCATTGACCAGCTTCGCCGCCGCTGGTGATTGGTCTGCGAACTGGCTTAAACTGGCACGTGAACGACGTAACCCATCTCCTAGTCCGAGTAGAATCATACGTTGCGTGCTGGCATCGCTGGATGATTCCAATGCTTGGAGTAAGCCAACAACTTCCGTTTTTTGATTGCGTCCCCCCACGATCAACGCTAACTGCCGCAAGATTTGCTTACCGGCTGATGTCTTGGCAAATTCAGCATCTGCCAATAACGATTCCAACATTCCCCCCGCCAGTTTCAGTGACGAACTGAGAACCGCGGTACGCATCCAGGCATCGCCTGCATCTCGCTTGGCGATACTGGCCAATGCTTTTGCAGCGGTTTTATTACCTGTTTCTCCCAAGCTGAATGCGACCTGAAATCGAACTTTCATGTTTGTTGAATTCGCCAGCAAAACGACCGCATCAAATAACTTGGAATTCTTTTGTAAACGAGTCTCCGCCAATTTTACTGCATGTGATTTGAGGCCATCAGAATGGGATGATAACGCAAACAAAAGATCTTCATCACTTAAACCGTTTAGTCCGTCCAAGGCATACATCGCATGCAATTGGGCGAGATCGTATTTACTTTCGTGGAGCAACTTTCTTAATGGCTTAATCGCCTGTTGATCCTGCCGTTCGAACAGTAGTCGCGAAGCGGTGTCTCGCCACCATCCGTTTTTGTTTTCGAGTGTTTGAATCAATTGAGCAGTCGTCAGTTTCTCCATTTGTGGCTGTGCGGGAACTTTGAAGCCAGTCGGTGCAAGACGGTAAATGCGCCCACGATTGTGTCCGCTGAGCAAATCGATACTGGCGATAATTTCTTCTGTCATCGATGTTGGTGTCTCGATTACTTCGCGGCACATATCAACAATGTGCATCGTTCCATCAGGCGCATTACATAAATTCGCAGGGCGGAACCAGTTATCTCTGGAAGCGAGAACTTCCTTCTTGATATCAACACGAACCGCATCGAATGTGACTCCATTGGGACGCATATCAAATCGGCTAACCAGGTTCCCCTGCACTTCTCCCATGAACATATTCCCCTGGTACTGCTTTGGATAAACAGAACCGCGATAAATCGTTGCTGCGGAACAGGCAGAGAAAACATCATCCGCCACATACGTTTTCGCCATGTTGGGCTTTCTCGAAAGACGATATCTGGATCGCGCAACCCGCCACGCTTCGGGCGGACTGATTCGATAAATTGTATTCCCGGAAACCCAGATACTTTTTCGAACCGCAGGAACCGGCAGGTACGGATTGCGTGCCAGGTAACGCGAAGGCAATACAATGTGAACGACCGGCTTAGAGTTGGAACAAATAAATCGATCACCCCAGTCATCGAACGTGTTGCCGAACTGTTCAGAACCGGAAAGTGTCTCGAATTTGCCTGTTACTGGATGAAAGCGGAAATCTCGACCACGCATCGAAATGCCTCGGGCGTTTGGCTGATCCGCAGGGCGAACGGTTCCGCCACTGTTTGAGCCTGCACCGTAGATCCAGTTATCCAATCCCCAAATCAAATTGTTCGCAGTTCCTTCTTCGTTGTTGAATCCGAATCCCGTAAAGATTTTCTTTTTGATATCTGCTTTGCCATCGCCATCGGTATCTTTCAAATACCACAAATCGGGAGCAGCCACGACATACACACCGCCATTCCAAGGACATATTCCGGTTGGCCAAGTAATTCCATCTGCAAAGACAAAACTCTGTTCGTATTTTCCATCGCCATCGGCATCTTTTAGTAAGCGAATACGACCAGAATCACTTTTCCCTTCCAATGGATGGTTGGGGAATTTCAGGTATTCAGCCACGTACATCAAGCCGTTTTCATCGTAAGTGATGACAATGGGATCCTTCAACTGCGGCTCTTGCGCGACCAGTTGCATTTCAAAACCTTCAGGAACCACAAACGATTTCAACGCTTCTTCAGGAGAGCGTCCCGGGATACGAAAATCGTCTTTATTCTTCGGCTTCGTGGCATCTGTTCCCAAAGGAGCAGCAACGGCTTGCTCAACCACTTTCCCTGTGAGCAATGTTTTTTTTTCTGCTGCGTTACATGGCGTCAGAACAATCGAATTGAAAATAATGGAGCCAGTTAAAATCGCCAATCCCAATGTCGACTTTTGCCCCGTTCGTAGCGTCTTCATTTCAAACCATCTCCGGTATTCAAACTTCGAGAAATTAGATATCGATATCGTATCAGGAAGTTTTTGAAAAAACACGGAGGAAGAGAAAAAACATCGCAAAAAAAAAGGTGCGTCGAGATGACGCACCTTACGATATTTGAATTGAATGACGTTTTCTCATCATCGTGTGGGCGGAACGAGCGGCGGCACGAAAGAGGCTCCGTTATTTTTAAGGAACTTTTTGGGGGGAGCAGGAACTTTTTTCGGCGCTGGTATCTTTTTTGCCTGAGGAGTTATTTTCTTCTGGCTTTTGGGGGCAGGTAGTTGAATTGGTTCTTCGGCTTGAACTTTTACACCGTCCTGCTGATTCCACACGTCTGGCAAGTCAGATTCGTAGATGTTACCTTCATACATATAGCCAGCTTCGCCGTTATTGCTTGCAGATTCTGGGAATTGATAATTTCCGGAATCTGTACAATAAGACGGGACTGCGCAAGTAGCTGGTGCGGTACAACTTGGTACTTCAACACATCGAGCAGGAGCAGCACAGGCAGGAGCGGGAACGCAAACATCAGGAACGTAGCTCGGTTCTGGAACCGCACAGGAAACCGGGGCAACACAAGTTGGAGCCGCACAGATTGGTGGAGCCGCACAGGAAGGCATTACGGGATAACTATCATCAACACATCCGCGATGACGATGCCTGCCGACGGACGAATAGTAAGAAGAATCATCAATAACCCGGCGAGACTGAAACGGTCTCCGCTTAGGAAAATGACGTAGATGACGTAACGGACACTGCTTGGGCAAATGCCTTTTCATCCTTCCAAACAGGCCAGTTCCAGTCCGGTTACATTGCCCACATGTACAATCATTTCCAACATTAACAGGTTGAGAGACCGGACCGACACAACAGGGATCGCCAAATAAGCCGCCACCCAAACCGCTGCAACCACAAAGCCAAAGTAGACTCAACGAAACGAGCACGCGGCTTTTCTTCGCCGAGACGTTCTTCTTTGCCAAGACACTCTCAAATAGCGAAATTATATTCATGGATAGGGACATCTCATGG
>JAJRTM010000861.1 GCA_024278285.1 Planctomycetota bacterium | reverse complement strand
TAAAAGCCAGCAAAATGGCAGCGACAATCAGTCCAAATCCATACCAGATCGCCAGATTCACTCCCGCAAACGGAGTCAATTCCATCAAATCGGTGGCAAAAAGATTGATGACGATAAAACCGCCATACATTAACAGGTAAAGACCGAACAGCACTAAAGGCAGCCGCTTCGTTTGCGAACCAGACATACTTTCTCCAGAGGTAGAATCAGATGAGTGATCATCAAGACGTGTTTTAATAAATCAGGCTTCAGAGGACTGTAAAAAACAAGGGGGAACCATGTATAAACAGCCAAAGCCGCCTCACTTCAGAAACAGACAGCATAACGGCGAATGCGAATACATCAAACCATTACGATGCGAAACCCCAGTAATTATTATCGGAGCGTACCTGATCGAGCAATTTGTTGTTGAGAAGGTGTTCTCGGTAATTGACAGTTTCCTTGCGGATCGCGGAGATTTCAAAAGTTTCTTCTGGTTAACGGCTGGCAATAATAACCAGCCTTGCCGAGTGCCCACCTGAAACTTGAACGGGAAATTTCTGCCGGGCGTTCTATTTTGCAGAAGGCATTTCGCAATAATCGATGAACGTTGCAATTTCTGAGCGTAAATCGGCTCGGTTGATAATGCGATCGACAAACCCATGTTCGAGTAAGAATTCGCTCGTTTGAAAGTCGTCCGGGAGTTCCGCTTTGACCGTAGCTGCGACAACGCGTGGTCCTGCAAAACCGACGAGTGCTTTCGGTTCCGCAACGACTAAATCTCCTAGTGATGCAAAGCTGGCTGCAACGCCTCCCATGGTTGGGTTCGTCAATACAGAAATGTAAAATCCGCCAGCATCGTGATATCGCCCGAGTGCTGCTGAAACTTTCGCCATTTGCATCAGGGAAAGAATTCCTTCGTGCATTCTCGCCCCACCGCCCGAACCGCTGACGATAATTAAGGGAAGCGAAAACTTAGTTGCCTGTTCGATCGCGCGGGTCAGTTTCTCACCGACCACCGACCCCATACTTCCCATGATAAAAGCAGAATCGGTCACGCCAATTACTAACGGGCGCCCCCGTAAATAGCCTCGCCCGGTCACGCAGGCATCGACCAGTCCCGTTTTTTTCTGTTCGGAAATAAGCCGCTTCGCATACGGTCTGCTATCCACGAATTCCAGCGGATCGACCGAACGCATCTCAGCATCCCATTCTTCAAAACTCCCCTCATCGAGAAGTTGATCGATACGGACACGAGCGCCCACATAAAAGTGATAATCACACTCAGGACACAAGCCGAGCAGTTTATCAACCTGATTGCGATAAACAGTCGCGCTGCATCCCAGGCATTGTATCCACAATCCTTCGGGAACTCCCCGCTTGGCAGGACGTTCCAGATTTTTACTTTCGTCATCAACCATACTTGAAAACTTGTAATGATATTTAATTAATTATAAAAGGAATTACTTGATAAAAAACCGAGACATTAAATTCGAAGAAGAAACCAATTCTAGTTTCAGATTTTTACTACTATTTATGAAGTGTTTGAACTTGACAGCGATCTGTTATTTTTCCCGGTTGTAACAAACAGAGCTTTCGCCCTTCGACGATGCAGGCAATCAAACTTGCCAGCGGTTCGGCGGCAACAATTAAAACCGTTGTCTTTTTCCTGGCGTACTTTTTCAGCACTTTTTCGATTCGTTTCGTCACTTCGCCAGTTGGTTCTGCATTGGGAATTGAAACTTCAATGGGCGATTCTTCCCAGTGCCTGTAAATGGAAGGATACTTCCGTTTCACTTCATCGACTTCAAGACCTTCCCACAAACCTTGATTGACATTTTTAAGTTTCTTACTGATTTTGTGAGGAACATCAAGAGACTCGGCGATAATTTGAGCCGTCTCCAAGGCGGGGTTGCATGGCCCGGAAAGAATCAATTCTATTTGCTGATCCTGCAACGAACTGGCGAGGATCGCCACTTCCTGCCGCCCGGATTCATTCAAAGGAAGATCCAGTCCCCCCTGAACGCGATTCTGACTATCAAAATCTGTTTGGCCGGGTCGCACTAACAATATCTGGCACATCGGTTAACCAAGATAAGAACAAGGTTGCAATCAAACCCTGACAAAAGGATTTCATCACGGCAACCTGAAACGAAACGTATCGAGCGGATCAGAATGGTATCGATCCGTCGAGCGTATCCTATCGATTTACTGTTTCAATTGCAGCCAATAATCCAGAATGAGCCACGGAATAATCCGGTTCGCCGAATACTGAACTTCCGCACACAAAAGTGTCTGCCCCTGCTGCTGCACAATCTCCAATGGTCGGAATTGCAACCCCGCCATCAATCGAAAGTAATTGGTCATCTCGCAGTAACTCCTTGATATGACACAACTTATCCAATGCAATCGGCATGAATTTTTGCCCTCCAAACCCAGGTTCGACACTCATCACCAGAATCATATCGCACAGTGAGATAAAAGGCTCGATTGCATCAACAGATGTTCCTGGGTTGATGGCGAGTCCTGCCAGGCAATTTTTTTCTCGAATTCGCTCCAGTAATGCCGTTGGCTGCGGGACCGCTTCGATGTGAAAAGTAATTGCATCACAGCCCGCAGCGATATAGTCATCAAGATATTTTGCGGGGTCGGATATCATCAGATGCGCATCAAAGGGTAGCGAAGTTAGTTCTCGCATCCGTTCGATCACCATCGGTCCATAAGACAAATTCGGTACAAAATGACCGTCCATCACATCCAAGTGAAGTACTGGAAAATTTGCTTGTTCAAGCAATGCAAACTCCCGATGCAAATTCCCGAAATCGCATTTCAACATCGAAGGAGCAATTAAAGGACGATGAGTAAGAAGTTCTTGTAATCGATTAGCCATAAAGTTTCTCGAAAGATAAAAAATGGTAGGCTGGGTCAAGACCCAGCTTTAACAATCTCTGACTCTACCGGATTCTATGTGCCAGTAATTTCAGGCCGTTTTTTATTGGCCTTCAGCCAAAAAAATAGTAAAACTCGACAGTAATTGCTAGCTTGATGCAAAGCGATTATTGCTCACTCAAACCGGCACATAGAATCCGGTAGAGTCAGAAAAATCTGTGTATCATTGCTGGGTCTTGATCCAGCCTACGACTACAAATTACTTTGCCTGAGCTGCTTTCTTTTTTACAGCGCCTTTCCTCTTTGGAGCGGGGACACGTTTCAAGCTGAATTTGCGACAGACCGGTTGATTGATTTTGAAAATTTCGTCTTCAATTTTCCTGGCCTCTGCGTTTGCCTGTTCGACTCGCTGATCCATTGTGTCGATTTGTTTTTTGTAGGCTGCAATTTTCTTTTCCCAAGCTTCCAAAGCAGCAGGGTCTTCTTCCGGCTTGGCGGCAAGAGTTCGTGCATAACCCTGGAATCGTGACCATTCCCCACGCAGTTTTCTTACCGGCCCATTATTGCGAACGGCGTTCAATTCGGCAACTTTCGCAGCTTGTTGATATTGTGGCGTTTGCTTGTTTCCCTGAAGTTCGATATGTCTTTCCAAAACAGTAGAATGAAAGATACCGATTTCCTGATCATCAATTGCCAGGCGATAATAGCCCGGTTTCAAATCGTGAATTTCCAGTGCTTCACGTGTCAATTTATGCCCCAGTTTGGTGAGACTGACGCCCAGATCTGCATTGGCAGGAAGCACCCAGGGAAGAGAATCGGCGAGCCAGTTAAATTCGAGACCGTCTTCTGTTTCCTTCAAATCAGTCACTTTGCCGCCGGTCGCTTTTGCCTGAATTCCTTTTCCCTGTCGGTTCTGAATGCGAATACTCGAAAGACCGCGCGGCAGTCCCAAGTCATTCACCATCGCAAAAGCCATCACAACCTGACCTGGTTCATTGGGATGAACCGCATCCTTAATCATGGTGAATTTGGGGTTCTGTTTTCGTTGATTGACGGTTAACTGGTTAAGTGGCCCATACATATCGACATACCCATAACCGGAATGAACCGCGACTTCACGCACCCAGGCACCATAATACGCCATGACGGCGTTGTACTGAGAAATGCTCGCTTCGTCAGGGTTTCCTCTTGGATTCATCCGTCGGGCGCGAGCATCAAACATTGTGGGGGTCATCAAAATGGGTGTTGCACCAATCGCTTTGATTTTGTCGATCACCTTCGCCATATCTTGTTGATACGTCTCAAAGTATTCCTGATTGAACGGCGTGTACCGTCCATCGTTCATGCCCAGAAGAATGGGGACGTATTTCGGTTTGTAAGCAGCGACATCTTTCTCGAACCGTTGCAGCGCATCCCACGCTTTGGCACCGCCCACACCTGCGTTGTGGATGCGAATCCGCTTGTTTGGAAATCTCGTGTAGATATAGTTTTCAAAGTATTGTGTGTACAGGCATTGGTGCGTGATGCTGTCTCCCAGCAGCACAATTGTATCGCCATCTTCGAGCACCATTTTATCAAGCGGTGCAGGAAGATCCTCGGCAGAAAGCGACTTCGCAGAAAGTGAGAAGCCTGAATTGATCAATACAAACAGGGCAGCCAGAACGATAAAATTTCTTCTGATGTTGCCTCTTGTGTGACTCTTGCTGGATAGCTGCATTATCGGTACTTTCTTTTTTGCTGGGAAAATGATTTTTGCAACAACACAATAACAAAAAGAACGCCATTCCCGTTAATGTGAAAAGGCGTTCTTATAGGTTTATAGAAAATATTTCTACCGCTGCTGTTTATTTTTTCTTTTCAGTCGCCGCTGGTTTTTTCTTTTCGACGGCTTTTGTCTTTTCGGCTGCTTTAGGTGGCGTCTCTTTCGATGGAGTAGCACTGCTTGCAGGTGGTTTCGCCGGCTTTGCTCCTTGTTGTATCTGCTGCATTATTTGCATTGCTGGCCCCATAATTGCAAAAACTTCTGCCTGTAATTCTTCTTTTGTTTCCACTTTTTCGAGCTTGCCGAGGAAGCCGTCAAGCATTGTCAGCGTCTGCAGTGCAGACGCTTTGTTGCCTTTTATTTGAGGGGCTAACTTGGTGAGATCTTTGCGAGCCTTATCCATTTTTTCTTTCCATTTTGCCGGATTAATATCGGCTGGAATCCATTTGCCTTCGACTTTGACAAACTCTTTATCCTTCGGCTCTTTTCCAGGAACTTCAATTTTTAATGTCGCGGTGTCGCCTTCGCTTTTAATCAGTGTTACTTTGGTGTTGGCGATGTCAGCTAATTTTGATTCTTTCCCTTGTTTTGCACTCGCCAGATTGGCCAGTGGTTCGACGTGAGTAAAAAACTGAGCGCCTGTTGTTTTCAGAAACTCGCCCCCTTCAAATCGTCTCATCTTTTCCAGGCTGGAAACATCGCTGGCGGTTAACGTTTCGAGCAAGCCAACGATATGATCGAAAGCGGCTTCTGCTTCTTTTTTTTCTAATTTTGCACCGGCCAGATACGAAGGATCAAGCAAGATATCTTTCTTCGCTTTCAAAATAGATGACAATTTTTTGATGGAGCCGATACTGCGGTCCCAAACTTCGGCATCCATATTATCAGAAAACTGATGAACCAAGCCATTGACATCTTTCTGATAACTGGCAGGAAAAGCATCCCAGACAGATGTCGGACCTTTTGCCAAGCCTTCAAACCACGCCTTCACCGCCACTTCCGGCTTCAAATTTAATGAGCTTGTTGCGGGAGCCTTGCTTGTTTTGGGAGCGGGGGCTGGTGTTTCAGTCTTCTTTGGAGCTGGCTTTGGAGCTGGCTTTGGAGCTGGTTTTGGTTCCGGTTTTGGTTCCGGTTTTGGTTCCGGTTTTGGTTCCGGTTTTGGTTCCGGTTTTGGTTCCGGTTTTGGTGGAGCCGGTGCCGTTTCTTTTGTCATCGGCTTTTCAGCATCAGGAGCAGGAGTTTCTGGTGCTTTCATCAGAGCATCCGCCGCTTCTTTTGTATCAGGGGCGGCTGTGGCATCACTTTCAGGTGCCGTTTTCGCACCACCTTCGGGGGCAGGTTTATCGCCGCCACATCCAATGATCGCAATCGACATCATCAAAGCCATCAGTGCAGAAAATGCACGATTACCGAAATTTAGTGAAACGAACTTCATGGGTCTGTTCTCTCTCCATCTTGAGTTTGTTTAATTGAAATCAGGCATTCACCTGTGCGTACCGTATTGAAACCAGACGGGAATGTCTACCTTCACGGTTCAGTATTGCCTGGTTGAGAAAAATTACCCGCTTCATTTTTGAGCAATTTGTCCTGACTCCATTTCCTGGAGCAATGCCCGCAGATTGATTTTGACATACGGTCTTTCTGCTGCGGGGTGTTTGTGGTCTGCATTGGCGACATACAAAATACCGTCGGCAGGAACGAACAGAACGTTATGCAAGTTTGATTGCATTGCGACCGGGCGGCTCATCAACCACATGGCGGTTTCTGCATCGATTTTTCCATGCTTTTCTTTGACACGTTCCCTCAATTTTTCGAGCCGGCTGCCTGCAGAAAGAACAACTGCATCGGGAATTCCTTTGCCAAGGAGTTCGTGAGATTGCCCCGGAAGAATGAACTCAATCTTTTCGGGAGTCGCTGCCACACCAACAGCTTGATTCGTTTTGCCATCGGAAAAGACATAATAATACTCACAGGTTCGCGGACTTTTTGTCCACAAGTTTTTCACCTCATCGAGTGTTCTGCACTCTTCCAACGCGCGTCTCATTAATGTCGCCATCGGAACTCCATCCCACAGCCCTTCCCCTTTGCCTCCCATTTCACCAAGTGAAATCCCTTCTGCATTCATCCCGCTGACGGAACCAATAAAACCGCCATAGCC
>JAJRTM010000860.1 GCA_024278285.1 Planctomycetota bacterium | reverse complement strand
CGCCGCATCAACCTGGCAAGTGTGAAGGCTGACACGACGGCGGGACGAAGGGGACTCAGCAGCTCGAATGATGAAAAAGAAGCAAATCAAAATGAGCTTAAAGTAACCTAAAATCTGTCCAACGATTGGGGTCCACTACATTATTCTTTTCAGCGTCCGATTATCATCAACGGAATTGACGCACCAAGTACAAGACCAGACTTTTTAGATCGCTGTATTGTCATCAACTGCCGGCGAATGAAAACATTCAAACCGATCAGGGAACTCGATGCAACCTTTGAGGCTGCTCGGCCGAAATTATTAGGATCACTGCTGGATCTTCTTGTCAAAACACTGAAGGAGATGAAGCATCTACCCGTAGCTGGAAAGTTTCGAATGGCAGACTTTGCTCACTTTTGCCGAGCGATGACTGTCGCACTTGGGAGAGATCCGGAAGAGTTCGATACTGCTTATCTACTTAACATTAAGCACCAAGACCAGGAGATCCTGGAGGCAACACCCATGACCAGTGCAGTAACGCTTTTTGCGAAAGGTTACACTGAAGCTAATCCATGGAAGGGCACGGCTGGCGAACTGCTGAATCTCCTTCGCGACAAGGCCCACACAAGCTCTGACAAAGATGCAATGAGTGATATACCCAAAAATGCACGCTGGCTCAGCTGTCGGTTGAGTGAGCTGGTCACTGCCCTAGCAGCGAACGGAGTCATCATCGACCGATTACCTCGTACAAAGCAGTCTCGTGGATGGAATGTCTATGCTACTGAGGAAGTGGGGATAAAAGATGATCTCAAGAAGGAGGCCGACCGTGATCTTATCGAAGAGATGGGGACGTCTGCTATTGAAGATCAAGACGAGTCCACTTAACAGGACAGTTTCTTTAGAGAATTGAGGTGAAATATTATCTGGCCCCGGATCTCCTGCTTCGGGGCCATTCTAATTCCCCTGATAATAAATCGAGGAAGAATGTGTCCATACTAAAAAACGAATGGAGTGATAGTAGCGAGAACTTTCTTACGGATTGTATCTAGCCTCGTGCTCCATATGGAACACGAGGCTGATTTCATTTCTGGGTGAAGTGGTAGAGCCTTCGGTTGCAGCAGATATTGCGGTCACCTCATACAGAACTGCATTCGATAAAGCAGTAGAAGTAACAGTTATGACTGAACCGTGGTCATGAAAAAATACCCGGTGGAATCGGGCAGCGGTGTTCAATCAAGGATGGGCGAGCGTGGCGACAGCCACACAACTAAAACAGAAGTAGAAAAAGAAAAACAACAAACACGAGAAAAAACAGCAACAGAAACAAAAACAGGATAAGAATAAACGAGACAAATAAAACAAATCATAGAATAACAGGAATAAGAAAAAAGAATACAGGAAAAGAAAACACAGGAATAAGAATTACATTCAAGACAATTCAGGGGCAGGAATAATAACAGGGCATTCATTTAGGTAGAGACAATTAACAGGATTAATCAAAGTCAGAGATATAAACATTATTCTTTCTAAAGAGGAAAGATTCACATGGATTCAAACTCAGCACTGCCTTTGACGCCAAAAGCGTCACGGGCACCACGTAGAATTAACGGTCTCATCCCGACCGGGTGTAAGTCCATCACGGTGATCGTGCCGGACAATATTTACTATCACATCCAGACACAGGCCTCGCTCAGTTGCATGGCTATGCCAGACTACCTGTTCAATTCCCTTCGGGAAGCAATCCCGTTACGGGACTCGCCCAAGCAAGAAGGAGTCGATGAAGAACCACCATCCCGGCAAGCCTGAAAGGATTCTGCTTTACAGTCAAGTAGATCCGCTTCAGCGATGTGATGATCAATCTCGAATGCTCTATCCTGACATAAGAAAGGGATATCTGATAATGAGTCAAACCATATCCAAGCCAAAACAAAGTCGGACCATTTCCTGGGATGAAATCCATACCCAAAGGAATCCAGATATAGTTCATATTCAAGAACACCAAGTCCCTGAATGTGACGAAGGCGACTGGATTGAATCCACTGCCAAGAAGGTCGGAGAGATTGCCAACGGTAACAGGGCTGGATGCTTCTACCTGAATCCCGTTTATACGGTTTCATCACCCTACTTCAGCACGAAATTCAGCCTCAAGGCTCGGAAGTGCCAAGCAAACTGGTATCGCCGGGTAGATCAAGTCCTGTTGCGAAAAGGCAGGAAACGCCGTGAGCGAGAAATTGATTTCTGGTCACGACAAGCAGCCTACACGGGATTCCTGATTATTGATGGCCAACCTGTCCCGCCACACGAATGGACGGCGATGGAAGCAAAGATCAAGGAATTCACTTGAAGTGTTTGTAACAGTAGGAGCAAAAGAAACTGATGATGCTCCATCTTCCACGAGAGCCTTTTCTCTATTGAGTTAAAACAGTTCTGTTCCCTGCAAACAAAGGCTGCCCTCCTCAAGGCCGGCCAATCAATTTTAATGGTTCAACGACAATCTATGTGCGCGGGGGTTGGTTAGCCGATTAGTTTGAATTTGGATTCGTGCAGGGCGTACAGTTTGAGTTGGAAGTATTCTTCGTCTCGGTAGCCGTACGCCTGGCGATTCATGGTTTTGATTTTGTTGTTCGTTCCTTCCAACGGACCGGTAGAAATTGAGGATCGGTACCAGTCTAAAATTCCGGGACGATATCCTTCAACGAGATTAGCCATTGTTTGCAGAACGCGAAT
>JAJRTM010000859.1 GCA_024278285.1 Planctomycetota bacterium | reverse complement strand
TCTGCACTCTTCCAACGCGCGTCTCATTAATGTCGCCATCGGAACTCCATCCCACAGCCCTTCCCCTTTGCCTCCCATTTCACCAAGTGAAATCCCTTCTGCATTCATCCCGCTGACGGAACCAATAAAACCGCCATAGCCAATGTTTGCAAAAGAGTATTTTCCTTTGGGAGCAACAATGAAAGTCGTACAGGAATCTTGCAGGCCGATGGTTGTCATATAATCGAGAACACGCCCGTGATACAGTTTGCCATCAACCGTTGCAGAATCGAATACTGCAAAGCCGGAGCAATGAAATAGTTCCGGGAAGACATTCAACGAATGAACCAGTTTTCTATCCCAGCCAAGTTCATCCGCAAACGCATTCATTTCTTGCTTGTGATCCTCTGGAATGTGAGGCGAAAGACGTGCATAGGCAGCATCCAAATCGTGCCGAAACCAGCGACCGGTACGAATTGTCTGCACCGTGCCGAAGGCGTACAAAACAGAATCCATGCAGCGGACCGCTTCTTCACGAAGCAGTTTCGCGTGAGCAGTTCCAATTTCTTCGGGGGTTCCAGAAAGTAGCGCAACGCGTTGACCATCAACCCAGCGTAATTCACCATGCTCAACTTTTCGTGGTGATTGTGTCGGGTTTGTCAAACGTGCTGCAGGGGCAAGCACTGCCGCCGCTCTGCGGACACCACGCGTCAATTGGCGTTCCAATTCATTGCGATCAATTTCAATTGTTTTGTAATCAGCAAACGGAGTAACCGTCCGCTTCACACTTTGTCCGTTAGAAAACTTGAGTGAACCGTTCCAGTCTTTGCCTTCAATCTTCAAAGTAACGGGCAGCGATTGATCCCCTGAAATAGAGATGATTACTTCGTCTTCGATCAGCCATTGTTTTTTATTCACCTGATACTCTATTTCAACAAACTGATTCAACAGCAACGCCCAGGTATTGGGATCAGCACTGATTAACGGAATGTATTGCGATATTTTTGAATCTGCATCAAACAGCCGGGCGAGCAACTTTTCCGGTGCGAGATGATCTTCAGTCGTAATTGCCCCCTGTCCGACAAAGCGAACTTTATGGTGAGGCAATGCAAAAACGGTCACTTCTTTTCGTCGTTGAATTTGCAGGGAAAAATCTTTGTGTGTGCAAGTTAAGTCAAACGCTTCCGGTCCGAGCCGCGACAAAGAGATTTCGACCCGCTGATTTTTCCCATCAATCGGCAATTCAAATTGACCAGAAATTTCAAACGGCTCCTGCTTCTGATTCAAACTTTCATGAACCGGACGGAGTTTTGAAGTCAGCGAGAGCCAATAATTTTCCGCAACAACACTGGTGGCGGAAAAACTGACCAGCATGAAAGCAAGCAGCGCGAGGTGTCGAATAACGGAAGTGGGGCGAAGTGCAGGCACAAATAATCTCCTGATATGTTGAGTGAATGACTACTATTCTTATCAAAAGTCTATCCAAAACATTTGAGGGAGTCTACTATAAAGTTGATGCTCCTACTGCAATCGGAATTGAATTCCAGGACAGGGGCAACTAAACTGGATGTTCGAGTATATAATCTCTCCCGCCTTTATTTAGTGGAACAGAGCTTGCATTATGACTGGTCAATTTAAGTGTTCACGATTTGTTTGTTTGTTTTTTGGGGCAGTGATCTGTTTGCTTTCATCGCAAAATATTTCTCAGGCGGCTCCTGATTTTTCGCATGAAATCGTTCCTATTCTGAAAAAACATTGTGTGGCTTGTCATGGTGGGAAAGAAGCGAAGGGCGGATTTTCGCTGAACCATCGCAGCTTGTTTCTGGAAAGTGAAGCGGCGACGCCGGGGAATGTGGAGGAAAGTTATTTTCTGGAATTGATCGCCTCGACCGATCCCGAATTGCAAATGCCTCCCAAAGAGAAGAGTCGCCTTTCTAAAAAAGAAATCAAAACACTTCAGGAGTGGATCGCCTCGGGAATGCTTTGGCAGCAAGGTTTCAGTTTCTCTGAAAAAACTTACGAAATTCCACTCAAACCACGACGCCCGAAACTCCCGCCTGTCCAACAGGGGCGGGAGAACCCTGTTGATCGAATTATCGATGCGTATCTTGCGAAGCATAAACTACCGCGACCCGTCCCTATTTCTGATGACGTTTTCATCCGGAGAGTGACTCTCGATTTGGTCGGCTTGCTTCCAACACCATCACAGCGAGCCGAATTTCTGGCGGATCAATCAACTGATAAAAGAACAAAATATATTCAATCACTGCTTTCCAATGATATTGCGTATGCGGATCACTGGTTGACATTCTGGAACGATCTGCTTCGCAACGATTATACAGGCACGGGCTTCATCACGGGCGGTCGGACGCAAATCAGCAAATGGTTGTATGCGGCGTTGGTCAACAATATGCCTTACGATCAATTCACACGCGAGCTGATCGCGCCGCCCACTCCTGAAAGTAGTGGGTTCATTAACGGCATTAAATGGCGAGGAAATGTTAGTGCAGGGCAGACGGTTGAAATTCAGTTTTCACAATCGTTATCTCAAACATTTCTGGGCATCAACATGAAATGTGCTTCGTGCCACGATAGTTTTGTGAGTAACTGGAAAGTAAGCGAAGCATACGGCTTGGCTGCCATTTACGCGACCAGAGAAATGGAGATTCATCGCTGCGATAAACCAACCGGTCAGAAAGCAGTTGCCTCCTGGCTATTCCCGGAACTGGGGCAGGTTGATCCGAAAGCACCGCAACCCGAGCGATTAAAGCAACTGGCGAATTTGATGACACATCCGCAAAACGGGCGGTTTGCACGCAATCTGATTAATCGTTTTTGGCACCGTATTATGGGACATGGCATTGTGCATCCGGTTGATGCGATGGAAACCGAACCGTGGAACCAGGACTTGCTCGATTACCTGGCTGTTTATCTGGTCGATCAAAAATACGATCTGAAGAAAGTGCTGGAACTGATCACGACGTCGCAGGCGTATCAATCTCGTTCGGAAGTTGTTTCAGAAGAAGCCGAATACGAAAAGTACGTTTACGATGGACCACGTACCAAACGGATGACAGCCGAGCAGTTTATGGATTCCTTGTGGCAAATAACCGGGGCGGCTCCTGCAAAAATCGATGCTCCCATTTTACGAGCAAAAGTCGATCTGGAACAGGCGAAAAAAATCGAACTGAAAGGTAACTGGATCTGGGGAGATTCTGCAGCCGAGGGAAAAATACCTCCTGCAGATGAAACAATCGCGATACGAAAAATCATCAAACTAGACGAAGCCGTCAGCCAGGCGGTTGCAGTGGTGACGTGTGATAACGACTTCGTACTTTTCATCAATGGACGAGAAATTAGCCGAGGTGAAAACTGGCAGCAGCCGGTGGGACTTGTTTTGAATGGGAAGTTGAAAAAAGGAAGTAATCAAATTGTCGCCGTTGCTCACAATGCGGGCAACAATCCAAACCCGGCTGGATTTTATTTTGAAGCAAGGATAAAACTCGCCAGCGGCAAAGAAATCGCGATTGCATCCGATGAAAGTTGGCAGTTCAACCCGAGCAAAGTCAACTTCAAAGAGAGTCGCCTGGGCGGTATTCCCGGCAAATGGAAACCTGTTACGCTGGTTCCAACATTACCTGTTTGGAATAACTCGACACAGGAAACGATTCGTACAATTATCGCGCAAGGAACCTCCGGGCAAATGCCAATGGTTCGAACGTCACTCGTCAAAAGTGATTTTCTGATGCGATCACTCGGACGCCCCAATCGCGATCAGATCGTCTCTTCCCGTCCCGATGAACTGACCACCCTCGAAGCAATCGATCTGGCGAACGGCGAAACACTTTCGCAAGCGTTAACGCATGGTGCAAAAAAACTATCAAGCAGTTCCTGGAAGAAAACATCTGAAATGATTCAGTACGTTTTTCAGTTTGCGTTCTCACGAAATCCAACCGAAGCAGAACTAAAAGTGATGCAGGAAGCGATGGGAGATTCCCCCTCAGTCGAACAAATTCAAGATATGCTCTGGGCCGTCTGCATGACACCTGAATTTTTACTTATTCGATAAGGGCAGCACGCGGCGTACCAATGATGTTATTAACTCAAAAGGAGCACAGACATTCGGAGACTGTATCGTTTGAGCATGCTCTATTTAAGGCAGACAAGAATGTCTGCCCCCCGTTCAATAATATGTTTTTGAATGAATAGAGGTTCCCTTCAGTAAGCTTGTTCGAACATGGGTAGCCCGACCGCTTTTAGCGGTTGGGTTGCGTAGCAACAAGATGCTCGCGCCATGTGGCTTCATTTTTATTGAAAGTACCAATGAAATCGAACGCACATGGCGCGAGCATCTTGTGCCTGGCGGCACCCAACCACTGAAGTGGTCGGGCTACCCTCACCATAAGTTCTTGGTTCCGGCTATGCCGGGTTAGGGAATCTACATCCACCTAAACGCTCTGCACAGCAGACCCTGCCCGAGTCGAGTTTCCTCACACTGTAAACTTGGTGGCGGTAACGCATACGGTATCAATTTTTTCCGAGGCGACATTCTGGGCTACAAAACCGCCCGCCGAGAGGAGAATACGGCGTCTGTCGGTAAGCGGTTCCAAAGAGTCGGTAATCCAGTTGCGTACATCGTCGCAAGTCCCTTGTGCCAAGATATCTCGGGGAGGGATGTTTCCCATCAAAACGACCGAGTCCCCTGCCAGTTCGCGGATTTGTTCAATACGATGCTTGAACGAAAAGTTGAACAGGTTAACGCCGAGTTGTTCGAGATACTTCGCGGTAATTAAGCCATGAGCATCGTTGTGCAGAAATTTAATGGTCCCCTCAAAGGAGTCGAAAATCTTCTGCATGTAAGGCAACGCAAAGTCTTCAAAATCCTGCGGCCCGAGAAACCCCATGAAGTCTTCAAGCACCAGTATTCCGTCAATTGAGGGAAATGTTTCTACCTGATACGCGATCCAGTCGATGACAAAATCGGTCGCCATCGAAAGAATTTTGTGAAGCATTTCCGGTTCGGTTTGTGTCGCCATCAGCATTTCGGTATGCCCCAGTAAATAAGAGGCAATTGTCAGCGGGCCATGCGTGGTGGCAAAGCGAATGCGATGGCCCATTTTTTCTATTGCAGCCTGATTATTCTTGAGCCGATTCATCAAAAAGGGCAACATGCCATCGGTGCGAACATTCGGCTTGGTTAAGCGATTAACATCTTCACTGCTGTGAATAATTTTTTCTGCAGACGGGAAACCATCTTCCGGCCAGATACATTTTGTTCCAAAAGCAGGCGGATTGGAGATCATCCCAAATTCTGCCCAGAAACCAGCCAGAAACAT
>JAJRTM010000858.1 GCA_024278285.1 Planctomycetota bacterium | reverse complement strand
CTTTGTAGTCTGGTAATGCTTTCAGAATGACAAAGGCTTTTTTGGGTTCATCAACCATAAGATAGTACGTAAAGATTGATTCCAAATGGGCATCTGGAGCGGGTACGCCCAAGCTTTCAAAGTATTTCTCCACTGTTTGTTCGGCTTTTTTGGCATCCCCTTTATTATGACAAAGGGCCCATCTTAACCAGGCAGGTGCCTGATTTTTGTAGTGGTCAGCCATCGCTTCATAAATTTTGTCTGCTTTATCGTAATCCCCAAACTTCGTGTAAATTGCAATCAGTGCAGAATAAGATTCTGAAGAGCGAGCCTGGTAAGCATGCTTTGCATGTTCTAACGCCTTCTCTTTTTTGTTGGCCCTTGAATACCAGTATGCAAGCTGTACTTCCCAGTGAACTGTGCTGAGTGATTGCGTTGGCAACTCAAGCATTTTTTTGATGATTTCTACCCACTTTTCCTCTAACCCCTGTCTGGAGTACGCGTAGGCAAGCTTGTTGTAGATGGAGTCATCATCAGTAAGGTTAATGAGCCGTTCGAGTACTCGCATATTATCTTGAGGAAGATTTTTTTTAGAATACCACTTCGAAACTTCAGTTAGGACGATTAATGAATCCTGAAATTCATTTTCAATGGCAAGTATTTCGTCTTTCTTGATTTTTCGATCTGTTATTCGCGATAGCTGCCCCAGCTCTGAATTAGGGCTGATGATAATCAGGGGACTCAATTCGACTGAAAGCCCCGACAGGTGGTAAGCCCGCCAGCAGGCGAGCAGTGAAGAGTATGTATAGTCGGTGTTTTCGAAACGAGAAGAGAGAAAAGAAATCCCTTTTTTAACAAAATTCTGATTCACGATTCTTGATATGCTTTGCATGCTGTTATGCCGAAATGCAGGAGCGGGGTGCGTTGAAACTTCCCTGCCATATTTTGTGAAGGCCTCTATCATTTTAGATTTATCCTTTCTTCTCACCATGAGTAGCACATTGAAAGGATGGCTTTGGCAAATTGATTCATAACGATCAATCACAGGATCGGCATTGATTCCCCAGTATCTTGTATGCATATCAACGGCAACTTCGGCGGCAACAAAAGTTCTTTCCAGTATTAACTGAGCAAGAATTGAGCTGGTAAATTCGGCGTTCGTTTCTTCTTTTGCTCCGATTTCCCGCAACTTCTCGATGAGCGATTCTCTGCTTGCAATTTCACCAACTTCTGGAATTTGCTGTTGATAGGTTTCCAGAGTGTCGTCGAGATCATTCGAAATAGATTTGAATTCTGGTAATTTTTTGCGTAACACCAACGGGGTGCCTCGTACTAGCGAATCCATTCCGATCCTCATCGTCCCCACCGTTTGCCCGAACGTCATGGCTTCGCAGATTCGCAGGCAACTCGGATTCTGGAAGATCGCTTTTTTGAACAGCTCAACCAACAACACCTTCTGCCCGCTGCATTCCAGCAAGGTGAAGTGATAAAAAGCCCCCAGGTGTTTGGCCTCAATTCCTTGAGGATCTTCGAGAGCCTTCAAATCGTAATTGGCAATGGCGTTTGCGTAAAATAACTGCGTATCGACATTCGCTGCAGTAACCCAATGCCCTTGTTTGACGGTTTTTTTGTACAACTCGATTGTATCTACAGCATCGGCATGCCTGCCGTAGATTGCTTGCAGGTAGGCGAAAAGGACCATTGATTTAGGAACAGCCTTCTTGGGAAATGGTCTTCCCCCCAGGCTATTGAGGAATTGTTGCCTCTCTTTTTCTGTTACTCCTTTTTTTACGGATTGAGTGGCACGTATTGTGTAAAGGAATCCACGAGCTTTGAACACAGTGCTCATATCATTCCACAGCAATTCCGTTAATACTCCCAGGTGACCGTAAGCCTGTGCCAATTGAAAATAGGCTTGCCAGTTCGGACCTTTTTCGTTCATCCATTGATGAAGCCCTTGAATAATTCGATACTGGGTAAAACAGTTCATTTCAAATTGATTATCAATGAAATAGTCAGGAACTTTTTCTTTCGTTACTTTTTTCTGGGGAGGCTCGGGAAGGCCAAGTGTTCGCAGCACGGCAGGAAATTCATCCCGGGCTGCGAATGACATCACCCTCACGAATTGAGACAGAACATCTCGTTTTTCGCCTTTAATCGGGTAGCTTTTATTGAACAGAAACTTTCGCCCCTGTTCATTCTCCTGGAAGATCGCGACACCAATCACATACTTAAAGCGACTTCCCCCTGGTTGAAAAATGGCAGAGACGATTCCAACTCGCCCAATTCGCTTCAATGGGTTGGCAGGTAATGGTTCTCCGAGTAGAACATCTCTGGTACGCCAGCCGAGGTATTCCCTGGCTGAAAAAAGAAAGGCTTGCCGCACGAGTTCGCGAACAAGTGGCTCTGGCTCTTTTTCTGCATAATTAGTCATTGGGGATTGATCGATATATTCCAAGCCGATCACCGGAATTCCATCTTCCATGCCGATGGTCGCCTCGGCTCCTTTCGGAATACGACTGACAACTCCCTTCCCATCCTTCAGTTCTCGCTCTAAATAGAACTCGATCTTTCCTGCCTTTTTTTCTGCAGCAAAGGCTTGGTGAGATAAGGATATTACTACTGAAGAAATCAGCAAGACGGGAAAGAAGATATGCCGGATCATTGTTACCCCTTGTCATAAAATAAGTATTGACCTGTACCACCCAAAACACAGGTGACCATATCGCCAGTCAAGCAGTTCAGCCTTGGAGCAGTAGAATGACTAATGTTTTGTCGCTTACTCAATGAAATGCTGCGAAAAAGTGGCAGGATACTATTGCCACGAAAAAGAAAGATTTCTGACTCTACCGGATTCTATGTGCAGCCGGTTTGAGTGATCAAGAATCGCTTCGCATCAAGCAATTACTGTTGAGTTTTACTGTTTTATTTTGGCTAAAGGCCTCTTTTACCATAGCTTGGGGCATCGCCCCAGGTACTGCTTTAGGAGAAATTGTATTTGGGGGTGAGATTTTGTTTGCGAAAACCTGGCTCTCCACGATGATAGATGATTGACTAAAACCGTCACTTCATCGGGAGAGCCAAGGATGGCAAATCGTAAACGTTCTTCAAGACGCCAGCAACCGCAACATAAATATAATCGTAAAAGTCGCAGCATGATAAACGACAGCGACTGAAGCGACACAATCCGAAACGCAAGAAAACGACCGAAGCAAAGGTGCCGCTGGCTGGGGCGATGCACAACGCCGCCTTGATGCTGTGAGCCGTTTTGATGACGGCGATTGGGCCCCTTACTTTTGCACCGATCCATCGGCGAGTGTTCCAGAAATTCTTGAAGCGGTAGCCGCCAGCTGGGCGATT
>JAJRTM010000857.1 GCA_024278285.1 Planctomycetota bacterium | reverse complement strand
TCACTGCTGCGCATCGGGTGACGAAAATCGCAAAAAATGAGGGCCTCGCACCAATCGAAGGCGACAAAACGACGAGCATCCCCCAAAACAAAAATCTTCACCCCGAAATACTCCCCCGAAATCCCACAGACAAAGAAAAAGAAGATTTTCCGTACAGACACTAGCTAGAGGAATTCTACACAATCTGCTCTCAGAACAGGAAACGTCATTCCCAGCCACTCATCATTGAATAGTTATGATTTGACATAAATAATGTCGTTGTTATTTGAGTGGCATTTTTATTGATCTGTATTACTAACGGTAAAAGTTTGCGAACGGCTCGCAAATGATAGAAAAATATCAGTTTGGTTACGGCTATCAGAATGAACCAGCCGTGCTGGGTTTAATCCGTGTACATCCGTGGTTCTTTTTCTTTTAGCCATTAAGTTCTGCGAAGAACCTTTTTTTATTTGGAGAACACCTCGAAGTCAGCAAATGGTAAAGCCCCGCAGATTTGGAATTGAGAATCCCAGCTAAACAAGCCCGGCAGAGACAAATGGATAGCATTTCGTAAAGTCAGATTGACATAACTGGGGAGAGCCGATAGAAGCCTCTCTATCTGATCAATTTGATTGATACAAAACCAGCCCATTTTGAACTCTAAATCTCTTGGGATACTATGCGAAACTCAATTTCTGTTGGACTATTGTTTTGTTTTCTGCTCATCGGTTGTTCTAAAAGCGAGCAACCCGTACCAGAATCGAAAGCGGTTACCAAATCGGTTTCTGAAAATGCAGAAACCAGTCAAAAGCAAAAAGAGAAGCTTGATCCCCAGGAGACGATGAAGCAGGTGAAAGCCTATTTCAAAGAGGGGAATTATCGAGCCGCGTTCCCGCTGCTTAATCAGTTGCATGCTCAGAAGAGTTGCCCTGCAGAAGGGTATGCAGTGAGGGCGCAAATTCTGGATCACAGTGGTTTAACTTCCCAGGCGATTTCTTCGTTAACGATGGCGTTATCGAAAGAAAGAGATCGAGCAGACTGGCATAACATGCTTGGCTTGCTTCTTGTGAAAATCAAGAAGATTCCTCTGGCTGAGCAGGCTTTTACGAAGGCCGTTGAAATTGATCCCAAGTTTTCGAAAGCGTTTAACAATCGCGGATTGATGTATATTGCGATGCAGGAATTCGGCACCGCGATAAACGATTTCAACGAAGCGATTCAGACATCCCCCAAATATGTAGATGCGTATAACAACCGAGGATACGCCTATCTTGAAATGGGTAATTATTCCAAGGCGATCGAAAACTTTACGCGTTCAATCACTTTGCAGCCGGACTATGTGAAAGGTTACAACAATCGCGGTTTTGCGTTGATTAAAATGGGGAACGCCGAGCAGGCTGTTGAAGATTTTTCCAAAGCAATCGAACTTTCACCTTACACCGTAAAGCATTATCTGCACCGCAGAGATGCCTGGCTGGCCTTGAAAAATGAACAGGCTGCTGAGCAAGATTTGAAACAGGCGCGGTGGGTTCAACAACTGATTTTAATCAGCAAGAAAATTACCCGCGATGATAAAAATGCAGAATTGTTTGTCGAACGAGCCAGGCACTTCCTTTCAGGAAAACAGTACGATAAAGCATTGGAAGATGTTGCCCATGCGTTGAAAAGAGACAAAGCTCTGCCAGAAGCCTACACCACAAAAGCACGCGTGCAATTCGAGCAGAAAGAATTCCAACCCGCGATTGCCAGTTGCACCGAGGCTCTTGAATTTGGTCAAAACTATGAAGCAAGTTCCCTGCGAGGGGACGCCTATCTTGCGTTAGGTAAAATTGATGAGGCGATCACAGATTATGAAACAGCCAAACGATTCGATTGGGAAGTCGCCAAAGCGTTTTGGCAACGGGCAGATATCAGAAAAGAAAAAGGGGACGCAGCCGGTGCAAAATCAGACCGCGCGACCGCATTAAAACTCGATCCCCAAATTGAAAAACGGATTATCAAATAACGTTTTTCGGGTGACTTTTCAGTGAGGGTTTGTGAAGTTGTGTGAAAGAAGTGTTTGCTTCGTTCTGGAGCGACTGTTGCGACTTGGTTTTTGATTCCACAGTGTGTGCCACGGCTCTGTGAGCCGTGCGAACTGAAAACCAAGCTAATTTTAGCGAGATACTCTCACTCCAATGCAGCACGGCTCACAGAGCCGTGGCACACAAAACAGTACCCAACGTGCCCCTCTCTTCAGTGACGTCTGGTTAAAACTCACCAATAACATGCCCGTCATTTTTGCTGGCGAGTTTCTGAAAAACTCCCCCTGCTGGGGATTCGGGGGTAATGGCTCGTGAGTCGAGTCTCTCGCTGACAAACCGCACGGCTCCGTCGCACATCAGAAAAAATGATCCATCCGGATGCAGGCTGGAGAAGGCGCCCGGGTTGGAATTTATTTCGTTGCCAAAGCTGCAATCGGTCAGTTGATCCGTTTCGATGCTGTTGCTACGCACGCCCGCCCAAATCCCCGCTGCACTGCTGACACAGCGTTCTCCCACCATGAGTGTTTTCGATGTTCCATCACGAATATCCCTCATTCGAACACTGCTACACCACCAGAAAATACCGTTGGTTCGTAGCGGCGTAATCAAATTCCCCGGCCAGAACTCAGCCGCCCCGTTGGGCGCAAGACGTGGTGCAGGGTTAGAGCCGAAATTCCCGGAGTAATTGGAAATCGCCCAACCGCCCCGCATTGTGTTCAAGGGAGCCGTGATATCTTCCGGGCAGCGGTAGGTGGGAATGATTGTTTTTTCCAAAACATGACCATTGACCGTTGCACCAAAGGCTTCTTTTCCCACGGGGATACTGAATTCAAATTTATCATACAGGGGAGCCTGTTCGACAAAGGGGAGAATAAAGACCTGCCAGCCAAAAGCGCTGGGCGAATTAGGAAATGGCGTATGTGAAATCCAGCCGGGCGGTAAGACAGAATGCACATCATGATAATTATGCAGCGCCAGGCCAAGTTGTTTCATATTGTTTTTGCATTGGTTCGCTCTGGCTGCATTACGTGAGCGCTGAATTGCGGGCAGTAACAATGTTGTGCAGATCACGATAATACCCAGCGTAATGAGCAGTTCGATAACAGTAAAGCCGCTTCGTTTTTGTTTGCGAGTATTCATGACGAACTTTCATGTGAAGAGTCGAATGGATGAGAAATGTTTACTGTTGTATTATTGGTGCCGTAGGATGGCGTGCTTGCACCCATCTTCGCGTGCCGAGTTGTGTTCAATGAGAATGAGAGAGTAAAATCTGTTATTATCCTGCCATTGATTCACCGGCATGATACTGATGAACTGGAAACCGTATTTGATGGGTGCAAGCACGCTGTCGTTTATACATAAGTATTACCGTGAATGGATGGCTCAGGACGCGAAGCGTCTGAGTTGCGAAGCAACAAGAAGCCTGTCAATGTGGTTGATTTCTTTATTGACTTTCAATTGGAGCTTCATGTTCAATGGTGCCGTTGCTTTCAAACAACGCACTTGACAAGCTTCGTG
>JAJRTM010000856.1 GCA_024278285.1 Planctomycetota bacterium | reverse complement strand
CTTACTGAAACTTTGGAGAGGGGAAATGAATATGATCGGAAGAAGAAACTTTCTACAGGGAAGTGTTGCCGCTGCTATTGGCCTGGCTACTGTTCCCGCTTTGGCTGCTGCAAAGCCTGAAGAGAAGAGAATTAAAAAAGCGGTCAAGTATCATATGATTACAGAGAAGTTGAGCGTTCTGGATAAATTCAAACTATTAGCTGATCTCGGATACGATGGGACAGAAATTCATGTCACCACGAAGGTGGACCGCAACGAAGTTCGCCAGGCAATTGAAGCGACCGGCGTGCAGGTACATGGTTTTCTTAACAGTAGCAAGCTTGATTTAACTGGCGCGATCGACAACGCAAAATTCTACGGAGCCAGTAGTGTGCTGGTTGTTGCGGGTCGTGTCGATAAAAATAATTCATATGATAAAGTCTACGCGGAGCAACAAAAAAGGTTACGTGTCGCATTACCGTATGCCGAGAAGCAGGGTATCAAATTGTTGATCGAGAACGTCTGGAATGATTTTCTGCTTAGCCCGCTGGAAATGGTTCGCTTTCTGGATGAGTTGGAAAGCCCCGCGATTGGAGCTTATTTCGATGTTGGCAATGTCGTGCGGTTTGGTTGGCCGGACCAATGGATTAAAATCCTGGGCAAGCGAATCGGTAAATTGGACATCAAGGAATACAGCCGAAAAAAGCAGATGAATGAAGGGCTTCGCAAAGGCTTTCAAGTAGAAATTGGCGAAGGAGATTGCGACTGGCCTGCGGTTCGAAAAGCTCTCAACCAAATCGGCTACACTGATGGATGGGCCACCGCAGAAGTTCGAGGCGGAGACCGCAATCGCCTGGCTGATATCGCTGAGCGAATGGATAACGTCTTGGACTTGAAGTAGATAAATCAGGTAAGTATTGACCAAACAATAATTGTCACATCTGTTTCGTTTTTCGTAGGATGGCGTGCTTGCACCCATCTTCGCGTGCCGGGTTGCGTTCCCTAGCAGAAAAGAGTTGGGACAGTTATGACCCGATGATGGGTTCACGAAAATGGAGACCACATTTGATGGGTGCAAGCACGCCATCCTACGGTATCGTAGATACGACAGTACTATGTATCCTCTTTTTTGTGATCAGGACGTTTTCTGACGAGGCATAGCCATAACAACATTCTTTGATGCGAAGTGCGAGTTTAAGGAACTTTGCAGATTTTTCTGGATTGCCATTTATTTTTGTGGACGGAGAATAATCTTCTGGCTAGCATGATTCGGATAACCAAGGTGAAGTTGGAGAGGTTCCTGCTGGAATCGCTTTTACTTTTGTCTCTTTAGCCTTGCTGACTGAGAGAGACATTTTCCTTGGGTCACGATTCTCATGATGAGAGGAATCTTTCTGCGATGATTAATGACAGGGACTGTCTTTCTGCCGAGCCGATCCGAGCCCGCATTTCAACTGGACAAATTCATTTCGACGTACCAGTTACTAAAAGTTCTTCCGCCGGAAATTCTATTCCGGAGCATGCACGAACGTGAAGGACGTTCCATTTTTCCTGGTTCAATTGATGATCACCAGGATAATTTAGTGGAATTAATTTTCTCTATCCACGAGGTGACTTGTATTCCTGTGTAATCAATGGCATTGTGGAAATCTTCTTTCAGAATTTATTTTTGTTGGACTTTATGTTTATTTACCGCGTTATGGAGTAACGCGATTTCGGGCCTTTTTTCAAGTAAGGGAGTGTATGGTGATTCGATTCAGCGAATCAATACAGCCGTTAATGGATGCTGCGTTGAAAGATGGGTATCTGAGTTATCAACGGATGGACAAATATTTGCCAGACGAGGGGGGAGACCCCAGATTGATCGATCAAATCGTCGTGGCTTTAGACGAACTTTCCATCGACATGGTCGATGCCCCCTGTGAGCGCGAAGGATATGCAGAGGAACAAGCTGCCAAAGTTAAAGTTGATCAAGACAACGCAGATCAAATCGCAAGGACGTTAATCGGGCCGGAAACGCCTGTCTCTTCTCGCGATCCCATTCGCATGTACCTTTCTCAAATGGGGACCATTCCCCTGCTGACACGGGCTGACGAAATCTTTCTGGCGAAACAGATAGAAGTCACCCGAAAACGATTTCGCCGCACTGCGGTGGAATCCGATTATACACTCAACAAAATTGTCGAAATGCTTGAAAAAGTTCATTCAGGAGATCTCCCTTTTGAACGAACATTGAGAACTTCTGAAACAGAAAATGCTCGTAAAGAGCAGATTCTCGGCAGAATGGAACCGAATCTTAAATTGCTTCGTCGGCTCATGATGCTGAATCAGGAAGACTTTCAGATTCGCCTTTCACCGGATTCTTCCAAACAGGAGCAAAAAGCAGCGCTCCAGCGAATGGTTATCCGCAGACGTAAAATGACATCGCTATCTGAAGAACTCAGCTTGCGAACACAGCGTTTGCAGCCAATCATCAAGCGGATGGATCAGGTTGCAGAAAGAATTCTGCAACTTCAGCGAGATATCAAAAAATTGCGGCGACTCGCTTCTGCTGCTGACGAAGTCGAACAAATGCGGCACGAATTAGCAGAGATCGTTCAAGACATTCTTGAAACTCCTGAAGAATTCATCAATCGAACGAAAGAAATTAAACGTCGTTTTGCCGCCTGGACAGTAGCGAAACAACATCTTTCAGGAGGCAACTTGCGGTTG
>JAJRTM010000855.1 GCA_024278285.1 Planctomycetota bacterium | reverse complement strand
GGTTGAAAAAGGAGTTCGATTTGTCCAACTCTACAACGGCACCTGGGACAGTCACGATTACATCGAGCGGGCACATGGGAATCTTGTAAGAGGTGTCGATCAACCGATAGCCGCCCTCATTGCCGATTTGAAACAGCGAGGATTGTTGGAAAGCACGCTGATTGTGTGGTGCGGAGAATTTGGTCGCTCTCCCGATAACGGCGTCCGCGGTGGAACAAAATACGGTCGCGATCACAACGCCAATGCAATGACAATCTGGATGGCGGGCGGCGGCTGCAATGCAGGACACACAATCGGCGCTACCGACGAACTTGGTATGTCCGCAGTCGAAGAAGTGCATCACGTCCGCGATTTTCACGTCACACTGCTGCGGTTACTCGGACTCGATGACAACAAACTAACATTCTACCACGCCGGACGCTTCAAACTACTAAGCCAGTTCGGCGGCAAAGTGATCGACAAACTTATCTCGTAACGACAGATCATTCGTTTAACGGCAAGCCAAAGGCGACTGCGTACGCGGGCTGGATAAACAGGCTCGGATATCACTTTCGGCTTGCTGTCAAATGAGTCAATAGTGACCGTGTGAAGTATAACAATCGGCAACAAGATAGAGACTGTATTTGATGGGATAAGCACGCCATCCTACAGTTCAAAGATACGACAATTACTGTCAGATCTGTGTTTGTTTTTCGTAGGATGGCGTGCTTGCACCCATCTTCGCGTGCCGGATTGAGTTCCATAACAGAAAAGAGTGAGAACAGTTATGACCCGGCGATGGATTCACGAAAATGGAGACCACATTTGATGGGTGCAAGCACGCCATCCTACGGTTCAAAGATACGACAGGTATTGTTTGGACGATACTAACGGTGTTACTTTTTATCCAATTTGCCACGGTTTTCGATAAGGCCGCCGCAACATTTTGTTTGCTTCCTCGTCGTCAATGAAGACCTCTTTTTCGGGATTCCATTTCAGTTTTCGCTTCAAACGCATCGCAATATTTCCCAGGTGGCAAATGCTGGCTGTACGATGCCCCGCTTCAACCGGTTCAATCGGATCCTTGCGCGATTTCACCGCTTCAAGAAAATTCTGATAATGATTGTTACTGACCGGCAGATGAATTTCATTCGGTTTGATGACAGAATTTTTGATCGCCTCGGACGATGCTTCGACTTCTTTCATATTGTTGACACTGAATTGAACCCATCCTTCGGTTCCTTCAATGCGAGCGCCAAACCCTGGTTTTTGTGTTCGGCAGATAAATTCAATTCCGTTGGCATATTTTGCACGGAAGTCTGTTTTCATCGCTGTGGTATAAAAATATCCTTTCGGCGGCCACTCTACCCCTTCTCCATTTTCAAATTCGACCGGACCGGTATGTCCCATCCCCAACGCCCATTGAATGATATCGGTTGAATGCGCACCGGTGTTTGTCACTTGTCCGCCAGAATATTCAAGATGAAAACGAAAACGATACAGGCAGCGATCAATATGATACGGCGTCAACGGCGCAGGACCGAGCCACATATCGTAATCGAATCCATCGGGCACAGGCATTTCTTTCCAGCCCGGTTTCGGACCAGCGCTACTTCCGTTGATGATCGAAACAACTCGCTTCACCTCACCGATCCGCCCATTACGAACCAACTCGCACATTCGGCGGACAACCTTATTCGAACGGTATTGGCTGCCAGTTTGCAAAATGCGATTGTGTTTGCGAACCGCTTTAATCATCTGCTGACCATCGTGAATGGTCAGCGACATCGGCTTCTGACAATAAACATCCTTGCCAGCTTCACACGCTTTGACTGTCGCGAGCGCATGCCAGTGGTCAGGAAGAGTAATCATCACCGCGTCCACATCATCGCGAGCCAAGACATCACGAAAATCGCTGTAGATGCCACACCCTTTATATTTCCCGGATCGCGTTTTGCCAGCGTAATAATCATTGACTCTTTTCTGGGCCGGTTCGCGTCCCAGAAAATGTTTTGGGTTCGCATAACCATAACTGCCCCGGTTGACATCGCAAACCGCGACAACCTGTGCATCAGCTTGACGCAACATGCCCGGCACATCAGCACGACTTTGATTCCCGCACCCGATAATCGCCACATTGATACGGTTACTCGGAGCATTCACCCCAAAAACAGAACTAGGCACAATCGCAGGAGCAGCACACGCCGCCCCAACAGCCTTCACAAAATTACGCCGCGTCAATTGACCATTCATGTTTTCGTCCTTATTTCGATTTCGGAACACGATTCATCGTGTAGTAGGCGGTGTGAGGAAACAGTTTTACTTTTGTTTTCAAATGGATGTCATAAACGAACGAGGGTTTCAATTGATCAACGGTTAAACGCACCACTTTACCGTTTTGCAATACTTCCACTTTTTTAATTTCCGGTCGGTATCGCCCACTGATTGGCGATTCGTACGAACCTTCCCAGATGCGTGTATAACCGGAAAGGACATAGGTCTCTTTGGATTGAAGCGACTTTGGCGAGATCGGTTCGAGTAGTTCAATTTCAAAACCGTTGGGAAACGCACGGACCTCTCGAATGCCGTTTGGCATCTTTTCATCTGGAGTTAAACAGTTTATTTCGCCGGTGTTTTGCCCGCCAAGCCAGCCGCTGTCGTGAATGTTGCCGATGTAGATTTTTCCATCCGGGCTGATTGCACCGCTCATCGGTCCCAGGAAAACAGGGGCATCTAAAGGCATATTCACTGCTGATTCGGTCAACTCGTAACAGGCGCCCTGTAACTCTCCCTCAACTTCCTGAAAACTGAAGCGGACCAGAAAACGATTGTTATATTCACAGCCGATTCCGTGTCCACGAAATGGATCAAGCCCGCGAAGCCCATCGCGATTCGGGATGAAGAAAATACCGTTGACGCTGCGTGTCCACGGGTGAGGCATCTGAATTGCTGCCCGCGTTTCCGGTTGAGGCGGATCGTACAACCCGACCACGCCGTATGCTCTTCCTGGAACAATATGATTGATCTCGTTGAAACAATTTTGCACGCCCTGTTGATCACTCGTGAAAATTCGCCCTTGCGGATCGTTCGCGATCCCGGTTGGATAACGCAAGCCGCGGGCAATTAACGTTGCCTTGTGGTCTCCGTCAATTCGAAGTACCGAACCACGCCACTTTGACGCTTCTTTCGGACGCCCCTTCTGGGAATAGTTACTGCCCGTGCCAATATACATTTTTCCGTTTGCATCGTACGCAAAACCGGAAATCCAATCGTGGTAGTTATCGTTATGTCCCCAGCCATCAATCAATACAGTGCGAACATGATGAT
>JAJRTM010000854.1 GCA_024278285.1 Planctomycetota bacterium | reverse complement strand
CCATCTGTTTTTCGCTGCGTCCTTTAGGAACGGCGATATCAGACGTTAAAGCAGAACCGCCAAAGACGCTTAAATCGAGTGACATCACAATATGCGATTTGACACCAAAGCCTTGCGCCAAATTCCGAGCCGCCTGCAATTCAAACCGATGTTTTTGTCCGTAATCAAAACTGATCGCGTACAGTTCGTACTCCAAACTGCGAGCAATCGCCAACGTGGTTGAAGAATCTAACCCGCCACTGAGTAGCACAACGGCTTTTCTGCCAGGGATGATTTCGGAATGATACGTGGATGATGTCATGATGGAAATTAAAGATTGAGAGAATAAAGGATGTATAAATTGTGATCGCGACCACATCGACACAATCGATAAAGTTATCCCAGCTTACCCAGCAGGAAGAATCTGCATCGAATTCGTCATCAGAACGATTATAACCCTCACAAACCGGTGATGATACCAGCTTGCGAGTCGATTTTACACAGGAAGCAACTTGTCTCGTAAAATTAAGCAAATTGAAGGCTGCTGTAATGAACCACTTGCTGAAATGTCTCTTTTTATTGGGATTGATGGCGATCATCAGTGGCTGCCAATGCACACCAATGACTTCCCGCTACGGCGATGTTATTGATGATATTTCCGACAGTAAACTTGAACTGGAAAGATTTTATGAGCCTGGTCTGGATGTGAGCCGAATCGGAATGCCTGACTGGCGACGATTCGGCTGGAATCACAAGCTGTGCAAATGCAAATGTCGGCTTTGTCGATCCAGTAGCCACCCGGTCGAATATGATGCGTATTACACACTGCGGTATCATGCAAAACAAGCAGAAGCAATGAGGTATACCGAAGGCAATCTGCAACACAGCATCACGCCGGAAACCATCGAAGAAATGCCGCTTCCCCTTCCCGAGCCTCCTCCCAACTTAAAGAGGGAATCTCTACCAGAAATGAAACCTATCCAATAAGAAACAGTGGTAACAAATACTGGAATTGAATAGATACTCCCTTTCAATTGTGAATACTGGTTGTATTGTGTAATAATGAAATCTGGATGATTTCAGTCAAACCACTTTACTGCCGAAAAGGATTCATCATGTTGAAATATTGCTTTGTACCGGGACTTGCGTTACTGATGATGGGCGGAGCTTTGCATGCTCAAGATACGTTGAATTTCCCGCACCTGGGCGAAGTGATCCGGCATGATGCTCAGATGGATCGTGTCATTGCGAAGAGTGCGGCGATCGAAGTTTTGGCCTCTGGGTTTGAATGGACTGAAGGACCGCTTTGGGTGCCGGGGAAGCCGGGGCATCTTCTGTTTTCAGATATCCCTCGCAATTCCGTCTACAAATGGGAAGAAGGAAAAGGGGCTTCACTGTTTATGAAACCGAGTGGTTACACCGGCGTAGAAAACTACGGCGGCGAGCCCGGCTGCAACGGTTTGATGCTCGATGCCAAGGGAAGACTCGTTTCCTGCGAACATGGTGACCGCCGCCTTTCGGTGCTGACAAAAAATGGTGGGAAGCGAACACTCGTTGATAACTATCGCGGCAAGCGGCTCAATAGTCCGAACGATCTCATTTTTGATTCCAGTGGCGATTTGCTTTTTACCGATCCGATTTACGGACTTCCCAAACGATGGGACGATCCACTCAGGGAGCTCGATTTCTGTGGTGTGTATCGTCTGAAAAAAGAGGGGGAACTGATTCTGCTCACCGACAAAATGACGCGTCCCAATGGGATCGCATTTTCTCCCGATGAAAAAACATTGTATGTGGCGCAGTCTGATCCCGAAGCTGCGATCTGGAATGCGTTTCCTGTTCACAAAAATGGGACGTTGGGGGAACCGCGTTTATTGTTCGATGCGACAAAGAATGTCGGAAAACTTCCCGGCTTACCCGATGGAATGGCGATTGCAACCGATGGAACCATTTTCGCCACCGGACCGGGCGGCGTTTACATTTTCACGCCGCAGGGAAAATTGCTGGGAAGAATAAGCACCGGCGAAAGAACTTCCAACTGCACCTTCGGCGGACCAGACGGCACGACACTTTACATGACAGCCGATACGTATTTATGCCGAATTCAAACCAAATTGACTGGATTGTCTCACAAGAAGTAATGTCGACTGGGGCAAGATCAGGTTGAATAATCCCTATGATCATAAATAATGTTGCCTGCCCCAGTCATTCTCTTTTATTTCTGTTAGGCTTTTTCCTTCTGTAAAATATTAAGGAGCTATGTTTTAGCACTGTTCCCTTTTAGAAATGCGAGAGGTCTTTCAATGAGCGAATAGTGATATTCTAAATAGTTTCATGGGGCATGGTTGTGCTATCAGCCTACTGGAACAAAAATCATCCTGATCTATCAGAGGCAATAATTCATTCATGATATCTCCAGCCATTATGAAGTCATCAAGGTGTTCGCTTAATTATAAATTGCGGAACAGGATCTGTTTGAGAGGATCGATTGCTGGAACGGGAATGAGTGTTCCAGAAAAAGTTGTTTCCAACAATTATTTTGTCGAACAATGTG
>JAJRTM010000853.1 GCA_024278285.1 Planctomycetota bacterium | reverse complement strand
TTATTGTTATCGGTTGCAATACCAGTTCGATGCGAAGAAGACAAGCCGCGACAGTTTCGAGTGTGGGCTACAAGTTGCTCGCATGTGCCAGCTGATGTATTACGCGGTCGCAAAAGCCTTGCCTTGGCAATCCGACAATCCGAGGGACTCGAAAAGAACGTGCCTGGGTTCAAGTGGGATATTATGATTGATGCGGGTGATCTTTCTGCACACCAATTTCCTCCGGGTGATGCGGATGGGCAGGAGCTGTTGCGTCAATATCGTTCATTAACCAAACATCGCCGCGAGCAAATTTATAATGTCCCGGGTAATCACGATGCCCCCTATTACGATCACGGAGCAGGATCGTGGTTTCGAAAATGGGGCGATCCACTGGGAGAAAACACGGAGTTCTCTGGCGTCGATCCGCAACGGCGACCGTTTCCGGTTCAGGGCAACTGGGAACGCTACAAGTTCCAGGCGGGTAATATTCTTTTTTTGATGCTGGCTGATCGAAACGATGTGCCGACACCTGTTGGTCGGGGGCATAGCAAAGAAAAAAATTCTGGCGGATACCCAGCCGGTGCAGTAACGCGCAAGACGTTTAACTGGTGGAAACAGCAGGTGCTTGAGAATCAGGATAAAATCATTATTACAATGCACCACCATGTATTGCGTGATACAACGATAGCATCAGGAAAAGGTGAAGGGCATCCGCGATATCATGGCAGTTCCGGCAGTGCAGAAGGTTCGTCCTATCTTTATTACATCATCGAAAAAGATGATCCGAATGATTTTCAATACACCAAAGATGCCCACGTTTTCGAAGACTTTCTTGACGATTTTCAAAACAAACATGGGCGAGCAGCGATTGATCTTTGGGTGGGTGGTCACACTCATGTGAAAAACCCAGATGATACCTGGGGTGCCAAAACGATCTCTGAAACTCGCTGGGGTGTTACGTTTGTTCAAGTTGCAGCGTTAACTCGATTCCACGGTGGCGCACTCCCATTAAGCCGAGTGATTACCTTCACCCAGGGAAGCAATCGTGCCAAGGCAGATGTTTATTTGCACCAGAAAACGTACAAGAATAATCCCATTGGCTGGTACGAGCCGGCCTCGTTAACGATTCCACTTCGACACAATTTTGTTGCCCCGGCTCCAATCAAATCGCTTCCTGCTTTTCCACAACAAGCCAAAGTTTTTGAAGGGGCTTATGCAAGACGCAAGACAAAAAAAACGGCAACAAAAACAGGTGGCATTAAAACGGTTACTCAAAGAAATGTTGCGGTGAAGATGAGGGATGGAGTTATTCTGCGAGCCAACATTTTCCGGCCGGATCACGGTGGGCCGTATCCTGTTCTTGTCATGCGTACCCCTTATGGCAAAATGAACGGGGGAGCTGATCGTTATGTCAAAGCTGGGTATATCGTTGTTTCGCAGGATGCACGAGGGCGTTACGCATCAGACGGTAAATGGGAATCGTTTGTGCGATTCAAAACAGATGATGCAGAAGACGGATACGATACGGTTGAATGGGCGGCGAAGTTACCTGGTTCCAATGGAAAAGTGGGAACGTTCGGCGCTTCGTACAATGCGTTTTTGCAATGGCGACTGGCACCACTGCGGCCTCCTTCGCTCGTTGCGATGGCTGCGTTCAGTATTCCGGCTCGTTATACCGATCTGGAAGGACCGGGAACAATTCGCACGGGTCGGCGAATGCACTGGTGGGTTACCAGTATGGCTCCCAACATGAGAGAGAAGGCCAATCGTCCGGGAAGCAATTCAAAAACTGAAATTCGCAAGTTGTGGAATGCGGGTGATTCAAAAAAATGGTTGAACCTATTGCCTTATCTGGAGTTGCCTCGCGAAGTGTTTGAAGATGAAACCGAAGCTGTTCATTATTGGCTGAACAATCCTCACACCGATCCCTGGAAACTACAGGAAGGGGTGAAAGAAATCACGGTTCCCAATCTCGATATCATTGGCTGGTACGATCACTGCAACGGCGATTTACTTCTGAATCGTAAAATGATGAGCGAAGCGAAAAGCGAAAAAGCACGCAAAGGTTCGCGCACAATTATTGGCCCCTGGTCTCATGCAGGACGTGGTAAAAGGCGTTATGGCAATATCGATTTTGGCCCGAACGCAGTAATGGACAGCGTTGCATTAGAAATTCGCTGGTTCGATTACTGGCTCAAGGGGGAGCAAAACGGAATCGACAAAACTGCACCGCTAAGAATCTTTGTCATGGGAGATAACCAATGGCGAGACGAACAACATTGGCCATTAAGAAGAACGATCGACAAAACTTTCTACCTGACCAGCAACTCTCACGCGAACACGCCAAGTGGCGATGGACAACTTACCGCCAGCAAACCGAAGAATAACGGAGACGATCATTTTACTTACGATCCGAAAAACCCTGTCCCTTCGCTGCATGGTCCGGCCTTGTTTACAATCCCGACAGACCAAAAACCTTTGGCAAAACGAAAGGACATTCTTGTCTATCAGACAGGAATTCTGGAGAAGCGAATTGAAGTTACTGGGAATCCTGTAGTTGAATTGTTTGCTTCTTCCTCTGCCCCGGATACAGACTTTTTTGTAAGGCTGATAGACGT
>JAJRTM010000852.1 GCA_024278285.1 Planctomycetota bacterium | reverse complement strand
TACCCTATAACAATAGGATTTCAAACGTCATTCGCACTGCTGGACGAGCCAGCAGTGGCACCCGACTTTGTTTCAAAAATGTGGGTAACGAGCAGAAGCATTCCTTTTATAGAAGTGGAAACCGTATTTGATGGGTGCAAGCACGCCATCCTACGGTTCAAAAATAGCGACAGTTACTGCTTGAGCGGTACCAAATGAAATTTAGTTTTACTGGTTCAGCTTCCAACTGATAAGAAAACCGCAATGAAACGATTTGAAGATTCTGTAGTTCTAATAACCGGTCCAAGTGATAACGGGATCGGCGGTGCGATTGCAGAACAATTTGCAGAGCAGGGGGCTGCGGTCTGTTTACTGGGAATCGAAAAGCCAGTTCGTTTAATAAAAAGGCTGCAAAGACGGGAAAGTGCCGCTGTTTGGCATGAAGTTGATATCTGCAATACTCACGAAGTCGATCAGGCAGTTGCAAGTTGCCAGCAGCAGTTTGGGCGGATTGATGTCCTCATTAATAATGCGGGAGTGGAATTTTCAAAACCATTTGAGGAAATTGATGACGATCAGTGGGATCGATTACTTTCCGTCAATTTAACCGGCGCGATGAAAATGACGCGAGCGGTCATCCCTTTTTTGACAGAGCAGGGAGGAGTGATTGTGAATATTGCTTCCGCGCTCGGGATGGCTGGGTGTGCAGGGTATCACGCCTATTCTGCTTCTAAAGCTGGGTTGATTGCAATGACACGATCTTTGGCGATCGAATTGGCACCTCGTGGACAACGTGCCGTTTGTGTTGCCCCCGCGCTTGTGCATACTCCGATGGCTCATAAGCATATTTCTTCGCTGGATGAAAACTCGATGAAGGATCTCGAAACCGCCCATCCGTTGGGAATGGGGACTCCCAACGACGTTGCAGATGCAGTCACTTTCCTGGCATCCAAACAAGCCTCTTGGATTACCGGTATTTCTCTTCCTCTGGGCTGGATTCCGAGTTGGGGACTCCCAGCACCTGAATTTCGTACTTCAGTTGCCCAAAACGTTAAAAAACCTCTTAAAGGGTAGGGGAGAGGAAAAACATCTTCCTTTCAATTTCTTCTCGATTTGCCAAATCGACATATCCACCCTTTCGACTTCTTGTCACTTTGCCCTATAATTCCAGTGGGGTTTGCTAGTCTGACTTTTCTGTTGGATATTACCCTGGATTTTGCAATTTTAATTAAGGGGCTTTATCGTGTCTGAAGAGATTACTTTCGATCAATTCCAATTAACAAGCTGTATTGCCACTGGCTCTTTCAGTCAGATTTGGGAAGCGATTGATCAGGAGACGAACGAACGATATGCCATGAAGCTTCTCCTGGAAGAAGCGTTTCGGGAATCTGAGCATAAAGCAACGTTGAAACGGGAATTCAAGATCGCGAGTTCATTTGAGCATCCTAATATCATCAAAGTTTTTACGCATCGGCAAACAAAAAAATACGCCTACTACACAATGGAGTTTTTTAGTGGCCCCAACTTAAAGCAAATTATTCGTGGCGATCAACTGGTTGTTCATACTCGCCTGAGAAAACTTATTGAATGTGTCGTGATGGCGTTGGGAAGTATTCACGACCAAGGGTGGCTTCATCGAGACATTAAACCTGACAACATTATGCTGACCAAAGCATCTGATGTGCGGCTGATTGATTTTTCTCTTTCTGCAAAAGCCCCTTCCAAAGTTGTGAGAGTGCTCTCTGGGAAATCCAGGTATATTCAAGGTACACGCACCTATATTGCGCCAGAATTGATCCGAAAAAAACTTCCTTCTGCACAATCTGATTTTTATAGTCTGGGAGTTTCAATTTTTGAGTGCCTCACCGGTCGCCCCCCATTTTTGGGATCGACCCCGAACGACTTATTAATTAAACATGTCCAAGAACCGCCGCCACCTCCTTCTGCTTTTAATACTAATGTTACACCAGAAATGGATAAACTGGTGTTAAGACTAATGGCAAAAAAACCTGAAAACAGACCACAAAACGCTGGAGAACTTCTTTCGGAATTACGTTCCTTGAAAATCTTTATTGATGATCCTCAAATCTATCACGATGCTTTAAAGGTCAAGGAAAAAGAAGCAACCGCAGTTGTGGAAGAAGCTTCAATCGATAGCCGGGCAGATGCTTTGCGATCTGAGAGAGTTAGCGCAGGATTAGAAATCGAAAAACCGAAGCCGAAAAAAACTCCCGTAATAAATCAACAACCTGCTACAGCTAAACCTGCCGCTCAACAACAAGTTCAACCACAGCAGCAGCAGCAGCAGCCGGGATATCCTCAACAACCAATGATGCCACAGCAACCGGTCATGCCTGCCCAGGGATGGCAACAGCCGATGCCGGGCTATCCGATGCAACAACTACCTCCCGGGCAACCAATTCCACAACCTGCTGTTCCTCCTGGATATCCACAGCAGGTTCCCGGTCAAGTTCCTCCCCAACAGCAACAGCCAAATCCTCCGCAGCAAACACCCCCTGCCCAGCCAGCCTCCCCAACTCAGAAGCAGGTCAAAAAACCTGTCCCTCTGCCAGTGGTATCAAAACAACTTGGCAATGATGCCAATCTGGATGACCTCCCTTTAATGGATGAACTTCCTGATATTTCATAAACGGTATCTGACTTTCCCTTCAAAGGAATGTTGTTAGAATTTGCATCGTCTTTTATCGT
>JAJRTM010000851.1 GCA_024278285.1 Planctomycetota bacterium | reverse complement strand
CATCCAGAAAACTTTGGATGGCGGTTTCGCGGTTGATGTTGCCTGGGTTTTTGTCGTTGCATCGAATGTAAGTACGCCCCTGCCCAACGATGTAGCGGTTGACATCGTGCGAATCGCTGCAACCGACCGGCGTTAAATTCAGACCACGATTAAGTTGCGTCATCCAGTCTCGTGTTAATTGCAACGGGTCGGTTTGCGTTGCTCCGGAATTGATGATTTCCATCGCGTTGGATTCCAGTTTCCAGCCTTCAAGGTTTTCGCCCACTGCCTCGTTATACAAGCCTGGCCCGAATGGTCGTGTCCCTGAATGAATGTCACGGGCATGATTCAAATGATAACCCGCACATTTGGCGTGTTTTTAATTTCCTGAATCGTTTCTGCCCAGCTCTTCGTTTTGAAGTTCGGAATGGCAGCATCTTTTTTGATCGGGAAAACATTGAAATGCCCCAATTTTGTTGTCACTTCATTTCCGATCACCGGCGTGAAGTATTGAAGTACATTGGCCTGCTTTGCGAGGGGAATATAATCGATATGTTTATTGTGATCGGTCGCGATTGGGAATTCGATTCCCTCCCCGGCGAGCGTGACCATTCGCTCCTCAATGGAACAATCTCCGTGCCGAGAGTACGTAAAGGTATGCACGTGAGTATCACACGCGACATACCCTTGAGTTGGAACTTCCCGGCTGATCTTCAGTTTAGTATGCGCTGTTTTTCCCTTATGCAATTTCACCGAAACTTGATCCACTGAATATTCAAATCCACGCCCGGCATAAATTTTGTATTCTCCTGCGGGGAGATTAATGTTTGCTTTTCCGGTTGATGTGTAAACGGTGCCGGGACGTATCGCGAGATGCGTATTGGATGCGGTTCCAATCGCTGGCATCGCGCCGTCAGCACGAACGATAGTAATTCGACAGGGAGTCGATTGACCACTTTGAGTATCAATCACATCAATTTCAAGAGACGATTCTGCAAGCACTTTTTCCCGTGATTGCTGATGCAGTATAATCTGCCCGACGCGAATATCATCTGGCGAAGTCCGTTTGGAAATCACCTGCTCGATTTTCAGTTCGTTCTTTCCATCGCGCAGTCTCTTTGCGGGAACTTCAAAGAACAGAACCATATCGTTGGCATCTGTTGAGAGCCTCCCCAGTTTGACATCATTCAGAAGCACGCTCCAATTCTGTTTGACATCTTGTTGTCGAAGTTGAATCGTTACTGGCTCGCTATTCTGGGCAGCATCAAATTGAATAACAAGAGAATTGGCTTCGGGAACTTCTGGAAAGTCATCCCACTCACGCGGTCCTTCGATTCGCAGATGATGAAGTTTTCCATCGAGAATTTGAGGGGAATCCGCGAAAACTGAAAGCGGTAAACTAAGGCTGATTATTAATGTAAGCAATATCGTTCGATTGAAATTTCGTTGGTTCATCGTATCTCTGTCTGTAATTATTAAAATTGGCCAAAGGGATAGAAGCCGTCTCACTTTGCCGAATACTCTCCTGCGGTTATTGCGGTGTCATACATTGTGACCAAATTTTCTGGCGGAATCGATGCTTGCACGTTATGTACCGATGCAAAAATGTAACCTCCATTTGGTTTAAGTGTTTTCACATGCTCTGTTACCTCTTGTGCCACTTCTTCAGGTGTTCCGAAGGGCAACGTTTTTTGACAGTCAAGCGAACCGCCCCAAAAGACAAGTCGATCTCCGAATTCTTCTTTGAGTCTTACCGGATCCATCCCGCTCGCAGAAGTTTGTACCGGGTTGAGAATATCAACGCCCATTTCAATAATCGACTCGATGAGCGGATAAAGAGCCCCGTCGGAATGCAGAAATACTTTCATTTCTGTATTATCGTGAACCCAGTCAAGCCCCCGTTTATAGGCAGGCATAATAAGGTCGCGAAACATTTTCACCGACATGAATGTTGAAATTTGCGTCCCGAAATCATCATTAAATTGCAGCACCTGCACTTTGTCGCCCACCGCATCGCTAAATTTCCTGAGGTTGATCAGCCAGGCATCGATGAGAATATCAAAGAGTGCTTTCACATAATCTGGCTCCATCGCCAGAGTGACCATCCAGTTTTCAAAATCGCCTGTTCCCAAGCCGTAAAATAGTTCGTAGGGTGGCCCGAGCGCAGAGATGATCGCATAATCAGAATTCTGAACCCAGGCTTCCGCTTGATCGTGCAAGTGATCACATTCTTCATCAGAAAGTAACGCCGGTTGAAAGCCTTCCAGTTCAACATGTGCTGCACCGGGAAAGATTTCCAGCCGATCAAAATAAAAACCATCCTTGGGCATGCGGGCGATTATTTCATCATTCTGAATAATGGCCAAATCTCCCGATGGTTCTGCGATCGGCTCAAAACCTCCAGGGACTTCAACCGGAGTACCATCGAACATTGTCCACGGTTTCCAGTTCTTGTTTTGGATATTGAACGTGACTGCCGGGCGATTCAATCCGACAACATCTGCTCCGAACCGATCCATCACAGGACGTTCAATTTCTGCCAGCATTTGATAGAGATCAAAAACACGTGTTCTCGATGTAATGCCGAGATGTTGTTTCAACTGGTGGTATGTTGAAGCAGCAATTCCAGATTGTCGAGTCCCACCAATATCGATAGGAACACGGTCTGGCTGCTGGTGATTAAGAGCGCAGACCACACGTTCGCGAGAATTCATAGAGAAACCTTTTCTGATAAATAACAGAGGGCAACGAGCGTCCTGTTGCCACATCGATTTCGCTCCAGTTACTACTTTTTACCAGAGTTGGATTGTCAGATAAATTTTCACTGCGGTTCTGATTGTCAGCAGAGTGACGATGGCGAAACCGAAGATGACCAGGAACAACATCCAGCCAGGGGCATTGACCCGCTCTTTGAACGGCTTACCAATCGCCAGGTAAATGAGTGAAGCCGCCAGCGCTGGTCCGCCCAAAACGGTAAGTGCCTGGGCGAAAACGATGAGCGCGACACGATCCATCCCGCTGACCGATGCCAGGTAAGCGACAACCATTCCGAACATTAAAGCAGCAACGGTGAAAATCTTGGGCCATTTCTGATCCAGCGATGCCCCCAGTCCCAAGCCGTCAGAAAGTAACACGCCACCAATCGCTGCATTCACCAGAAACGAACTGAACGCGCCGGCGAAAATACCGAGTACAAAAAGAATCGAAGCAAAATCGCCGAATAATGGTTGCAGGGAACTTGCAACATCTGTGACGGATTTCAATTCTGATGCTTCGATTTTCCCATGCAGCACCGCGGCGGCGGTACACATAATCATCATTGTCGTCAGCCCTAACGCGGCGATGCCGGTGATGGAATCCATTAAGCCTTTGGAAAGTTCGTTCTTCGTCCAGCCCTTTTCCTTGACTAGATACGCCTGATAGAATGCTCCTGCGATAGAAAAAGTGGTCGCTGTCATTCCCTGAACTGCCCAGTAAGGATCGACGACTTTCTGCTTGACCCCTTCTACAATTTCCGCCCCGAGTGGTGGATCGATACGCGGCAACCAACCGCCGGAAGCATCCGGGAAGGAAGGAATCAAACCTGAAAGCAATCCACTGAGTGAAGGTTGTGCAAAGAATAGATTGATACCAAAGCCGATGACCATAATCGTCATCAACGCGATCATCAGTTTTTCCAGCCCGGCGTAAAGTTGTTTCATGCCGAACAGGGCAGCAACAACAATCAGATTCACACCCAGCAGAATCGCTGTCTTCACCCAGGCACTGGAAGCGGCCTGCCCGGCTTGGTCACCGCTTGATAAATATGGTTCGATTGCCGCGATAACCGCAATATTATTACTCGATTGAAACGCAGCCACGACTAGAAACAGAACGACTCCAATAAAAACCGAAACCGGTCGGCCGAGATGTTCTGCCAGTTCGCCGCACGGTGTTTTATCGAGTGAGGCCCCCAACCTGGCAGAGAGTGCGGTCGAGCCGATCATCAAAAGTCCGGCTCCAACAATGACCCACAGCATCGCGTACCCGTATTGGCAACCGACTTTGGAACTGGTCAAAATGCTGCCCGGCCCCAACACAACAGCCGCAATAATAATAGCCGGCCCAAACCGCTCGCGCAGTAATCGCAAAAGTCCCATATTTTCTCGCTCATTTCATTTTAGGAAAAGAGATTTCATCAGGTTGAAGGTAATCGATCCCATGAGAATAAAACAGCGAGTCGCCAACGTCGAGCCTTGACAGTAAAATAGCACACGATCTTTGAAAATATCGGTTCATCAAATTAGTCAGCATCCGGTTGCATTCCATGACAAAAAGAGTTGCATCCGTTATCATTCGGCAATGGAACTACGCAGACTCTACCGGATTCTATGTGCCAGTAATTTCAAGCCGTTTTTTATTGGCTGAAGGCCAATCTCATCATAGCCTGGGGCATCGCCCCAGGAAGAGATCAAAATAAGCCCCTTTGGCTGAAAGCCATAAACAAAAGAATTGAATATGGCTTTCAGCCAATAAGTGAATCTGATCCTTTTTCCTGGGGCGATGCCCCAGGCTATGGTAAAAGAGGCCTTCAGCCATAAAAAAAACAGTAAAAACCGACAGTAATTGCTAGCTTGATACAAAGCGATTATTGCTCACTCAAACCGGCACATATAGAATCCGGTAGAGTCAGGAACTACGAAATAGAAACCATATTTGATGGATGCAAACGTGCCATCTACAAGATCAAGATTGCGAAAGTCAGCTCTCATATAATCGCGTTTCAATATCAGGATTATTCATGTTGGAAATTGTGACGGGTATTGCAGGAACCGGAAAAACGGCGTATTGCCTGGAGCGATATCGTGCCGCGATTCGGGAATCGAACTTGCAGGGAAAACTTGGGGCAACGCTTTGGATCACGCCGACGCATCGAGCAGGGCAGGCGGTGTTGAATGATTTGCTTGGCAAAGAACTTTCCTGTTTCTGGTCGCCAGGGGTGATGACATTCGATCAGTTTGCAGAACAGATTGTGCAACGCAGTGGCCTGACAGCCTCGATACTTAACCCGGCACAACGCCGTATGTTGATTGAAACCGTGATCCATGAAATTGATCAGCAGGGCGACTTGAATTATTTTCGCCAGATCAGTGAAACATCGGGATTCGTCAAACTGGTCTCCTCTTTTATTTCCGAGTTAAAGCGGGACGAAACGTGGCCAGAACATCTTGAACAAGCGTTGGAGAAAAAAGAAGCGACGCCCAAAGACCGCGAGCTGTATCAGATTTATGATGCCTATCAAAATAAGATGCTTCAATGGGACAGGTACGATGCAGAAGGACGGTTTTGGCTGGCTCGTTCAGAATTAGCCAAGGGGAACTGGACCGCGTTTCCCGAATTGAAGATGATCGTCGTCGATGGCTTTACCGATTTCACAAGCACTCAGTATGAAATGCTGAATTTATTGGCTTCTCATGCCGAATCGATGCTTGTTGTTTTGCCGACGGATTCTGCGGATGAGCGAAAAGATTTGTTCGCCAAGCCTGCCGGGGCGGTTGCGATTATCAATCATTTTACAGGCGATTTTCAGATGAAGAGAATCGTAAAAAAAGAAACACAAGAAAGTGACACTCCAGGCGGAATTGCATCGTTAAGGAAATCGTTATTCCAGAATCCCAGAGAGCTAATTCCTGTGAAACAAACGCAGGGAGTCGCCTGTTTTTCTGCCCTCGGGCCACGGGCGGAAGTTCGCGAAACGGCTAAGCGTGTCAAGCAGTTATTGCTCGATGGAATTCCGGCAGAGCAAATTCTGGTAACGTCTCGCGATTTGGAATCGCAACAAAATCTGATAGAAGACATCTGGACCGATGCGGGGATTCCGTTTTATCTGGCGGGGACAAAGAATGTTGCAACGCTTTCACTGGCCCGCTCGCTGGTAACGATTCTCCGTTTTGAACTGGAAAACTGGTCGTTCCCGGCGATGAAAACCGTGTTGCGTCACTTGCGAATTTCACTTCCCGGAATGACCGACTTTGAATACCGGGGACGAATTTGTTTGAACGCGGTTCGCTCTTTGAATGTGCGGTCTGGTCGAAAGGAAATTCTTCGCCTGCTTCAATCCCGAGCCTCCCGCGAGCAGGAAAGTGCTTACGACAAGCTTAGCCCCAGCGATTATGCGATTGCGTATGAAACGCTGAGCGAGTTACAGAATCATCTTTCATCGCTGCATCAATCTCGAACGTATTCCGAACAGGTGATGAACCTGCTGGCTT
>JAJRTM010000077.1 GCA_024278285.1 Planctomycetota bacterium | reverse complement strand
GGCTATGGCAATGACCAGATGCTCGCATAGAAGAATGGGCCCCCTCGTCTCGAAAATCAGTTCTGATAAGAAAAGAAGAAAAAAATGTAATTCTAACTTGACAAACAAAAGGCTTTCATAGAAGCCACCCTCATGTTGAATCGCTGAATAGTTACATTGGGGATTCATTTATCTTGACCGATTTCAACAAACAACCTTATTTACTTCAGTGAACCTCTCATTATTCAAAAATCTCCTATTGAACGGAGGGTAGACATTCTTGTCTGCCTATCATACAGCTTACCCAAACGAGACAGGCAGGAATGTCTGTGCTCCTTTTGAATTAAATAGAGGCTTTCTTCATTATATTGAGAATCCTGCTAGACCACCAATCCCAGGCAGAGAATTACAGGAAGAATGCACAAAACAGGGGACCATAAGAGGCTTCTGCATTTCGTGCAAAAGTTGCAGAACTAAGGTGAAACCGCGTTGCTCTTGACCAATCTGCTAAATTATAGAGAATACGGACCATTACAATTTGCTGTACCTGTCATGGATGACGTTTGAGAATGAGTTTACCAAACACCGTTTCTGTAATTAATTCGCACAGCATTCGAAGTTTACTCCCTTCAGCCAGCTTTGTGGGTTGTGGCGATTTGCTGTTCCAACGCATTTCTTCCCACTCTGACCAGTGCGAACCGGGGACGCTTTTTGTCGCTGTTGCAGGCAGGAAGTACGATGGGCACAACTATATTCAAGAGGCAGTCAGCCGGGGGGCGTGCGGAGTTTTAACTTCCGTTCCGCTTGCGGGTATCGATGTCCCTCAGTGTATCGTTTCTGATGTTCGCCGTTGCTATAGCTGGATCTGTCAGTATCTGGCGGGTCAGCCTGCGAATTCACTTGATGTTCTGGGAATTACCGGAACCAACGGCAAAACGACCATCGCCTGGATGTTGCGTTCCATACTGAAAGCAGCATCAAAAAAAACAGGGCTACTTGGCACCATCGAATATGATGATTCTGTTGCAGCGCCGCGCGAAGCAACAATGACAACTCCCGATGCGAATGTCATTGCTGACTGGTTTGTGCGAATGGTCAGACAAAATGCTTCTCACGCGGTGATGGAAGTTTCCAGCCATGCGTTGGAGCAAAAGCGAATCGCCGGGATATCATTGCGGTCTGCAATTATATCTAACATTTCGCACGATCATCTTGACTACCATGGCGATATGAAATCTTACATGCTCGCCAAAAGTATGATCCAGGATTATTGCAGCGCCGACGCAGATTTCATCATCAATGGAGACGACCCGCTCATCCAGGAAGCGATAAAAATGCGTTGCTGTCGGCTTGAGCCCATTAGCGTCGGTTTTTCTGACCAGAACCAATTTCGAATTTCCATTTTGAACAGACAACTCGTCACAGTCGTTTTGTATTATCTTCCGATTCAAACAGCATGGAATTGTTTGTCCCTTTGCCCGGCAAGCATAACATTATGAATGCAGCGTTGGCTGCTGCTTCTGCATTGAAACTTGGCATCGCGAGTAACGATATCCAAACCGGAATTAAACAGGGGAGTTTGCCTCCCGGACGTATGCAGCGAATTTCAGTGGGGCAAAATTTTGATTGCTTTGTTGATTACGCACATACTCCAGATGCAATTAAAAACATTATCCAGGCGATGAAATCAGTCACGACTGGTCGTTTGATTTGTTTGTTTGGAGCAGGTGGCAACAGAGACCACGAAAAACGCCCGCTGATGGGGCAGGCGGCTCAGTTGGCTGATGTAATTGTGTTGACCAGCGATAATTCTCGTGAAGAATCAACTCAACATATTTTTGATGATATCTGCAAAGGCTTTACGGATAATCGAACAGCGGACCTGATCGAAGAAGATCGTAAAGTTGCCATTGAGTGGGCCATCAATCATGCTCAGCCAGGCGATTGTGTCCTTGTTTTGGGTAAAGGGCACGAAACAGGCCAGGAAAGTAACGGCGTCATCCATCCATTTGATGATCGCATCGAGACGAAAAATGCGCTGATGAAACTCCTCTCATTTTCAGATAACGCCAGAACAAAAGTTCCTGCCTAATGTTCCCACTTACCTTCTCGCAACTGGCTCGCCTTACCGGGGGAGAACTTAATGCTTCGGCTCATCGAAGTGCTGTTTCTGTTGAATCTGTCTCCACCGATACACGCACGCTTCGACCGGGAGATTTATTTGTTGCCTTGTCAGGAGCCACGTATAATGGACATGATTTTCGGGAAGAAGCAATCACTCGTGATGCGGTTGGAACAGTCGTTTCTGCGGGCTTAAACAGCACTTTGGCGGGTGGCAATAAGGTGCCACAAGTTGCCGTTGTTGATACACTTCTCGCGTTACAACAATTGGCACAATGGAATGCTGCCCAATCCGATTCCCTGAAAATTGGGATCACCGGAAGTGTTGGCAAAACAACAAGCCGACACATGATTCATACTGTTTTAAGCGAAGAATTTCATGGGATTCAAAGCCCCGGCAATTTTAATAATCAGATTGGTGTTCCGTTATCTTTATTGCAATTAAAAGAAGAACACGAATTTGGCGTGATTGAATTTGGTGCTTCTTCGCCGGGAGAAATAGCCAAGTTGGCAAGTTGGACAAAACCGGAAATTGGTGTTCTGACAAATCTCGGCCCCGCTCATCTGGATGGCTTCGGTTCGGTCGAAACGGTTATTCAATCGAAAGCGGAATTGATCGATGCGGTAGGAGAAAACGGCTTAATGATCTTGCCTGTTGAAACAGCTTGCATTCCGGAAATCAAAAGACGATTACCATCGCGCGTCATCACAACCGGACAATTAAAAGAGTGTGATGTTTATGCAGAAAATCTGACTTTCCAGCAAGGAATTCTACAGTTTTCAGTCGAGCAACATGTTTACCGGCTTCAGGTTCCCGGCAAACATTTCTTGAATGCAGCGTTAATCGCGTTGGGCATTGCGCGAGAACTGGG
>JAJRTM010000076.1 GCA_024278285.1 Planctomycetota bacterium | reverse complement strand
TTTTCAAGAAGCAATGTCCCGTTGCGGCATGTTGATCTGCCAGGCCGGCCTTTATACACCATTTGAGGCTTTGAAAATGGGAGTACCGTTTGCGCTGACCTACCCGATGAGTTTCACGCAAGATCGACAAGGGGCGAGATTCCGGGAGATGGGGATCGAGTGTTGCCAGTTTCCATGGACCGAAAGCGCCTCACGAACACCCTTCGATGCTGATATTGAAACGATAGAGTCTGGATGGTTTACAGACACGGCATTTGCATGGAAAGACGTAAAGAATGCGCGTATTGTAGATGGTGTCATATCATTCTTGACAGAGACGCGGGAATACGCCAACAAACAAGTACCGAAACCGTTACCTTTCAACTGCTTTCCTGCCGCTCAAACTCTATTTTCTTCTTACTCATTGATACTATGAACCAGCGATTAAAGAACCATGATGAGATCACCTCGACCGATTTGGTTAAATTGGGACTTAACCCAGTAGAGGCTGACGTTGATAAAGCAGTCTCTCAACTAGAAGACTGCGTCAAAAATGGTTTATTCTATCAAGCCGCGCATTTATCAGACTGGATTGCATTTGTTGCAAACAAGCAACTTTTAGAGTACCCTAAACTTGGTAGAAGAGTGGCTATAGAAAGACTAAAACGACTTGGTTACTTAGGGTTTATTCAGGAGGAATGGATTTGTCGAGAAGAATTTTGCAGAGAATACAAGTTGAATGACGTTATATCCTCGGCATCAATCCATCATGATAACGATGAACTTCGCTTTCATCTTTTTACTGCTATAGGACATACACTCTGGCACACCGAAGATATTAACACATTTAATAAAGACGTCAGCACTTGTCAATTATTGCATAATGGACTAACCGATACAGAAGGTAACGGTAAAAACATTGTCAAAGCTTTTCTTAACGGGCTATGGGGACGACAATCTTACCTTAAACGAGAATCCGTTCACGAGGTAATGAAACACTTCGACATTAGCTTGGCTCTGCTGAACGAGAAAATACAAAAATCTCGAGCTGGACTGCATCTGATTATCTACTACACGAAGCATTTATTGCATTACTACAAGATATCCGATAGAAATCCAGATGAAAAAGAAATGTTGTCAAATAAAATCGATGGATTGCTATGTAAGTTTGAAGAATGCCGCCTCGGGATAGCAACAAAAGGAGGCTTGCAGCCACTAAAAACACTACTGCAAATAAATTTTCTGATTTTGAAGCTCGGAAAATTACATATCGACAGAATAACAGATAAAATCAAAGACACCAGAACGGAATTGCTATTCACAAGCATCATGCTTGGGCTCAGCAACCTGAATCCCTGCCCTCCATTGCTTAGAGAAATCCACGAGTATGCTAATGATCAACGTGATTTATTTGATGTTACCCGGGCAAAAAAATATCTAAAAGAAATGATTAGAAAAATCGATTGGCGAAGTATGGAGAAGCTAGTTATCGTCTATTATGAACAACAAGGTTACAATGTTATTGATCTCCCAGAGAATGCTCCGACATTTGACTTGCTAGTAGAGAAACCAAGAACCGCAACAAACAGCATCACTGGTGTACAGGTCAAGCACTGGAAGAAAAAAATATCAGCAGATGCATTTCGAAAGTGGCGGGAAAAAGCACGAGATTACGAGGGACGAAATAAGATTTCTGAAGTGATATTTTTTTTGACACACAAACTAGATCAATCAGTTAATATAAATCTCGAAACATTGGAAAGCATCTTTCCCAAAATAACTAATGAAATTCAAATTATTTCTTTAGACGACGCGATAAACCAACTCTGGCAGCAACCAGGGTGTTTGCCATCAGTATATGGAATCATAAGCGCCAATACCTAAAATTCATTGGTTTCAATAACATGCCAGCTAAAGACCAACGCACATAAACACCGCGAGAAACATTCCTTGAGGCAAGCGGAGCTAATCTCTATTTCCTTGATCGTGTATTACAATCTAGTGATTCAATGATAACAGGCCGTTTTCTCGAAATCGGCTGTGGAACAGGAATTTTTGCACAATCGCTTGCAGCAGCTTCAGGCATGACCGCTTATGGAACCGAGATATCACAGACAGCCCATGCAATGGCCTCCAAAAGGCTGCATTGTTCATTGGTGACTGGAATTGAACTACCCTATGAGGACAATTTTTTTTCTCTTGTTATCGCAAAGGATGTCCTACCCATGATTACAGATAAAAATAAATGGTTCAAAGAAATTTTTCGAGTGCTTAACAAGGGCGGGCAATTTATCAGTTATTTTCCCAATGATAAAGATTTTTTTGAAAAACCCCTTTACGCTTTCATTCAAGGCAGCAAAGCAGCCTCTATACAATCCTATGGACAACCGTATCAAATTATCGACGCGATGGTTGAAGCAGGTTTTCAACAGCCCTGTCTTGATCGACTATTTCTTGGGACAGTAAGATTTGACTTGAGCTATATAGATAAGCATTTATGCGGATTTTTCAATAATACCGAAGCTGAGAAGTATCATGTCTCCCGCGTACGAGGTCTGGCCGAGGCTACATGTGGACTTGCCAGGCTAAGTGCCGCTGGGATCATGGCCCATTATGAATGGGAACGATCTGTTGTAATTGGACAAAAGGCATGAGTCCTTTGATTTCGCAACCGCTATTAGTCCTTTTTACAGGGCTCCCTGGAACGTTAAAAACATATATTTCCTGTCGTTTTTCTCAAAGACTTGGCTGCATGTGGCTGCCCTCTTTCGCTTTTGGAAATATCAAAGAGCCAGAAAATGAAAATTCACTCCAAATTTTGCGTACCACTCGCTATTATCGTTGCATCGACACACTGAAAACCCTTTCTCTTCTGTCCGCTCGCGTGGTGATGGATGGAGGGTTTATGGACCCGATACTTCAGCATCCAGTGTTTGCATGTTATTCGGCGTGCCCGAAGTTATTGATCCGCTGCGAAGCAGAACCGGATTCTCGCTTAGCACGCTTGCGGATTCGGGCAAGCGATGCCATGGATGTCGAGCAAGCCAGTGCTGAATCCATTATTAACTCGCCAACTACCAAGATAAAAATAGACCAAGCAGTGCCCAGCAACACGGAAACACCAGCGGAGTTAGGATGTGACGCAATTATCCATGTCGATACCACACACTTTAAATGGCATATCAAGGGCACACTTGACGCCGGCCTGCAGGAGAAGATTGCTTTCGCTTTGGAACATGCATTTAATGAATTCCGCGCCACTGATAAAACATTTGGGCACGATGCAGTCAAACGCAATTTTGCCGACCTTTCCCCCTGTTACGAAGAGACGACTGAGTGGCGTACCAATACCACACTGCTTGCACAACTTAGGGTTGATTTGCCAAAGCGAGCCTGCAATGTTCTGGATATTGGCTCAGGAACCGGCCTTGCCTCTCAGTGGTATACCGAGCAAGGACATAACTGTGTCGGCGTCGATTTATCACCACAAATGAGTGTTCGGGCCGCACCACGTGTCTTGTTCTCTGCCTTTGGGTCGGCCCTTGATCTGCCATTTTTTGATGCGAGTTTCGATCTTGCCTTGATTCGTCAAATGTTGCACTACACCGAACCTACGCTCGCATTACAGGAAACTTTTCGAGTAGTGCGTGCCGGTGGGTTTCTTGTCGTCTCGGCTGCGATTGCACTTAGTGACGAGGTCAAACCGATATGGGAAGAATTCAAAAATGTTACCCAGCCCTTGCGCTTGCGGGTGTTCAGCGAGGCTGATTTGATCAAATTAATTAAACAAGCTGGTTTTGCCGTGCTAGAAACCAGGCATAACAACTTGATACGTAGCGAATCTTTTGATCAACTAGAGCACCGCACAACCGCACCAGGCAGTGGGTGGGTGCCTTTCCTTAGAGTCATGGAAAAAATCTTTGCTGGCTTAGCACCGCAGCTTGAATTCAAAGTGAATGAAAATATGTTTACTTACCGTCAGTATTGGGTCACGCTGGTGGCGCAAAAACCACTTGTCAACCATTAACGAGTTGTCACCTTGAAATTACAATTTCTACAAGGGGTAGGCGCAAAAGAGTCTCCGGCCGTTTAGGGCAAGACGGGACAAGGGGACGCGGGACAAGGGGACGGAGTTAGCTTATTAACTTAAACAGCTTGCAAACTATTAAACTAACTCTGTCCCCTTAGATCCCCTTAGACATTTATGAACGTGAACTGATCAGCCTTACGGCCACGGTTCCTTTTGATGACCGGTACAACCAGACCGCGACGGTCGAGGACCTCTCGTCCCGCTTGATGGAGGACTTCCTGCGCGAGGTGGGCAGCGAGCTCGCCGATGAGGCACGGAATCTCTCGACTGAAGCCTTGGGGCGGCAGATGAATGTCGTGGGAGGACCGCCGGAGGCCGCTCTGCCCAGGAACGTGGGCCTGCTCTTCTTCAACGAGACGCCTGACCGCTTCTTTCCGGCGACCCAGATCGACGTAGTCTGGTTTCCCGAGGGGCCGGGGGGCGACCGCTTCGACGAAAAGACCTTTAAAGGACCTCTCGATCGCATTGCCCGGGATGCGTTGAGCTACATCGAGCGTAACTATCTCAAGCAGACGGTCATCAAGCACCCGGACCGCGCCGAAGCGGAACGCTTCTGGAACTTCCCCTTTGGCGCCATTGAAGAGGCGGTGGTCAATGCCGTGTACCACCGTTCCTACGAAATCCGGGAACCTGTTGAAGTGCGCATCACCCGCGCAGACCTGGTGGTTTTGAGCTTCCCAGGGCCGGATCGTTCAATCCGCATGGATGGCCTGAGAGCCGGCAGGGCGGTCAGCCGCCGCTATCGCAATCGCCGGATCGGAGAATTTCTGAAGGAACTGGATCTCACCGAGGGCCGCTCCACCGGGATTGCCAAGATTCTCAATGTCATGGCGGCGAACGGCTCACCCGCGCCCGAGTTCGAGAGCGATGAAGACCGCAGTTACTTTCTGATCCGCCTGCCGGTTCACAGGCGGGCCGCTCGCGAGGACATCCCGGAAGTTACGGGTGAAATCAAGGCCCATGATGAGGCCCATGATGAGGCCCATGAACCCATGAACGACATTGAACGAAAAATTTTGGAGCTTTGTTCCGATCAGCCAAAAAACACTCACGATTTGCTTCAAGTCCTGGGCTATAAAATCCGCATGAACAGGGGGACGGAGTTGGTTTAATAGTTTAACTGGCATGGACTTGTTGTATCTGTAATATGTGTATATTGGGTGACGGCGATTTTGTTAATCAGGTGTTACGGGCGGCGGCAGAAACATTTACTCGCCGGGAGGAGTTGGTCTGTTATTGGGGACATTCCCGGCCGGGCCTTACCG
>JAJRTM010000075.1 GCA_024278285.1 Planctomycetota bacterium | reverse complement strand
CTCCTATTTGGGTTTCCAGAGGGTATCGAACGGCACAACAATTGCAGTTCGGCTAGTCGCCTTATAAAGCGAAACCCTCTGTCGCATCAAGACTTATATCATTTCAAACCAATTTTCACTTCACGGCGTAGAGTGGCACCCGGCGCGTGGTACGCACAGCGTACCCTACTTGCTGAGCCATCCAACAAGAGTGACGCACTTGCCGAAAGTGTTTTTTACGACTGAAGCAAGCATGCCGGTTTACGCAGTCGCCTTCGGCTTGCCGTTAAACAAATTATTAGAAAACGGGGGTTCGATTTCGTTGTGTGGTCTGTAATAGTAGACCGTGCGGCCTTGTTGTATCTGCGATCTGTTCTGTTTATACTGCTGGTTTCATTGATTGATTATCATCATCATCTTTACCGGAATGTAAACTGCACGCATGGCTTCTTCTTCCCCATCAACTCGCATCGAGCTTCCTGTTCTCTCGTTGGATGAGCAGGAGCCGATGGTGTTTGAATCGCCTTTGGAAGCGATCAATGCCCAGGCGGATAAAACCTGCAGGCTGGTGACGTTGGGCTGTAAGGTGAATCAGTATGAAACGCAACTGGTTTTAGAAACGCTGCGACAGAACGGTTACCGGGAAGCGAGACAGGGGGAGCCGGCTGATTTGTGTGTGGTGAATACGTGCACGGTGACTAACTCGGGCGATTCAAAATCTCGTCAGGTGATTCGGCAACTTTCTCGAAAAAATCCGGGAACGCGAACGCTGGTGATGGGGTGTTATGCGACGCGCGACCCGCAAGCGATTGCAGAGCTGCCTTCGGTGTTTGAGATCATCACCGATAAACGAGAACTTCCCGATGTTCTTGAACGTCATGGCATTGTCGATATGCCGAGTGGTATTTCTCATTTTGAAGGACGCAAACGAGCTTACGTGAAGGTGCAGGATGGCTGCATTTTGAAATGTACGTATTGCATTATTCCGCAGGTCCGCCCGGGACTGCAGAGTCGTTCTGTTGAGGAGATCGAAAACGAAGTACGTCGGTTGGTTGATAACGGGCATCTTGAAATCGTGATTACCGGCGTGCATGTTGGTCATTACGGAGTAGATACAACGCGGGGGAAATCGGGGAAAGAGCCATTTCGATTGTGGCATCTGTTTCAAAGACTGGATCGCATTCCGGGCAACTGGCGGATGCGGCTTTCGAGTATCGAAGCGATTGAAATCAATGACGATTTCATCGGCTCGGCTCGGGACTGCGAACATCTTTGTCCTCAATTTCATCCTTCGCTGCAAAGTGGTTCGGAAACGGTTTTACGTCGTATGAGACGGCGGTACAGCATTTCCAAATTTCTCGATAAACTACACATGATGAAAGAGCATCTCGATCACCCTGCGTTTACAACCGATGTGATTGTCGGCTTTCCGGGAGAAACGGAAGCCGAGTTTGAAGAAACAGTTCAAGCGTGCAGGCAGGCGGAGTTTTTGAAGATTCATATTTTTCCGTTCAGTGTGCGTGAAGGAACCCGGGCAGCCGATTTTGCGAATCAGGTTTCGCCTCAATTGATTAAAGAACGCGTGGAAAGGCTGACTGAAGTGGAACGTCAGTTGGCGAAGCGTTATTATCAACAGCGGAAAGGGAAACTTTCGCAGGTGCTTGTGGAACGGGTCTCGAAAAATAACCCCGGTTTTGTTCGAGGTAGTGATGAACGCTATGTTCCGATGGAAGTGCAGGGGAGTGAGGCGGACATCGGGACATTTGTAGCAGCGAAAGGGGAGAAATCTTTTCGAGATTATTTACAGGCTTCTCGAATGGAAACGGTAGATATTTCCTAGCCTGGCGTTGGCGAAATCAAAACTATTTTAGCCACAGAGGTCCCAGCGCGGCATAGCCGCAGGCCAAAATGATTATCACCACAAAGGCACGAAGACCACAAAGGAAAAACACGAAGACAAAGCAAATCGTTTAACGGCAAGGCGACTGCGTTAACAGGTTTCAGGCGAGCCGGGGGTGTTAACCCCCTGGTGACTCTGCCGTCTAATGACCGGTTGCCACCATCGGATTGGTCAGAGATTTTAACACTCGAAAGTCACCAGGGTCATCACTGACCCGGCTCGCCTGAAAATAACCCGAGGACTTCAGTGATTGGTTTGATGAACAGAATAAACGATGCCTGGAAATTTTCCTCGGGTTGCTGCGCTACCCGGTTAGGGCCTCAATGAGAAATTAGAATGAACAGCAATCAATTTGAGCCGAGTCTGTTTCGATGCGAGCGACTGGAGAGATATATTCTCGTCCAGTTTTATCAAGAGATGCTCACGGACGAAATAAATGTGGATCAACTGGGTCACGAATTAACGGCGGTCGTTGAGCAACCTGACTGGCAGCAAATCATTATTTCACTAAAGAATGTGGCCCACATTACTTCATCGGTTTTGGGAAAATTGATTCACCTGCACAGGCACTTGCAACGCAAAGAAGGTAAAATGGCTTTGTGCGAGTTATCGGAAAACGTGATGGAAATTATGGAGACGAGCCGGCTCGATACTTATTTTTCGATTTTTTCGAGCGTCGAAGATGCTCAAGCGGCTTGGAACGAGGCGGGACCGTAGGTTACGGCAGTGTAGACTGGGGCGTGACCGAGTTTTTTTCTTGATCTATCAATGAAATGATGAGAGCCAGGTAGGGTGTGCTGTGCACACCAATGTGACTCACAACTTATGGGGAAGGATACGTTGTAGCATTGTCTACTTTGTAATCGTGGTACGCACAGCGTACCCTACTTGCTGGGTCGCGACCCAGCCTACGTGTTGAAATCACGAAAAATATAATCCTAAAAGGGAGGTTGCGGTTGTCGAGGTTTATTGCGATTGAAGGCATTGACGGTTCCGGTAAGGGAACGCAAACGGCTGAATTAAAAAGGTATTTTGATGATTCGGGAGTTCGTTGCTCCACGATAACGTTTCCACGTTACAGCGAAACGATGATGGGGAAACAGATTGGTCGGTTTCTTAACGGAGAATTCGGGCCACTCGAACATCTTCACCCGGTCCCGATTTCGCTGATGTACGCGGTCGAGCGATTTGAATCTCGTGGTTTAATCGAAGAGAAGTTACGCGATTGCGATCTGTTAATTGCAGATCGATATGTCGGTTCGAATTTTGCGTATCAGGGGGCGCATCTTTCAGGTGAAAAACGACGCGAATTTCTGGAGTGGATCAGCAGGGTTGAATACGAATTATTTGGTGTGCCGAAGCCGGATTTGGTGATTGTGCTTGATCTTCCTGCAGATGCCTCTGCGAATCGAGTCGCGATGAAAAACGCGAGAGATTACACCGATCAGACAACCGACCTGCACGAATCGGATCAAGAATATCTGGCATCTGTTCGCGATGTTTATCTGCAACTGTGCGAACAAAATGAAACGTGGCAGCTTTCCCCGTGCTTAACAGATTCAGGAGAGGGGCTTTCTGTTGATGCGATCCAGGAAAACCTGCGGCAGTTGATTAAAAAGCATTGCCTGGAATAGTTCAAGATTTACCTTGCTGTCAATGTCAGGCACAGCCTGGCCTACTTCACTGTGCACACCAATGTGACTCACAACTTATGGGGAAGGTTGCTATTGTAGCGTTATCAACTGTGTAATGGTGGTACGCACAGCGTACCCTACATTGCTACATCGCAGAGGAAATAGAGAGAAGTATGTCACAAAACATTTCAACAACTCACAGTCTTCGCAGAGTTTTTCAACAGGCCTTTGTTGTCCACGATATTGCCGAATCACTTGTTTCTTTTGATGATACGACATCGTGTGAAAAAGTGCGTGAGTTTATGGAGTCCAGAAGATATGAACTGGTCGGCATCCGAACGGAGGGTCGGATTTCCGGTTATGTGCAACTAGCCGACCTGGGGGATGGGCTTTGTGCTGATTACAAAAAGGATATTAAAGAATCCCAAATCATACTCGATTCCGCATCTCTGGCCGAACTGGTGTTGCGTCTTAATGAGCATCATCGCCTTTTTGTTTCCACTCTTGGTTCTGTTGGCGGAATTATCAGTCGTACCGATCTTCAGAAGCCTCCGGTTCGCATGTGGTTATTTGGAATGGTCACGCTTATTGAAATGCGATTTCATCGCATGATCGAACAGTATTGTCCGGGTGAAACATGGAAGCAGTTTCTTTCAGCCGGGCGAATTCAAAAAGCAGAAGAATTGCTAACAGAACGCATCCGCCGTAAGCAGGATCTGGACTTGCTTGATTGCCTGCAAATGTCCGACAAAGTACAGATTATTGCCCGCAATGAACAACTGCGAAGTCTGACCCGGTACCAGTCGAGAAAGAAGTTTGAAGAAGAAGCGAAAATGCTGGAAAAGCTGAGAAACAATCTGGCTCACTCGCAGGATATTATCGTCAACGACTGGCGTACAATCGTCATCCTATCAGAAAGACTCGATTCCATTCTGGAGGGACCACCCGGTTTCAGGGAAGCAGAAACCGGTCTGCCAGATTCGTAGGTCAGTCGAGTAGGCCAAGTTGTGGCTGACGAAATAACGGAACTGTTTTTTTATTGATTTCCAGAAATGTTGATGTGCGGTATTGCAGAAATAATAGTCCCACATTTCCCTTGCATCAATATCAGGCACAGTCTGAGCTAGACAACTTTTTCTGGGAGGTGCCCCCTGTTATAACTCAAAGTTTGCTTTTGATGTTCCTCCTGTGGGAACTTCGAATGTAAGCTTTGAAGCCTCGGCAGTATACTCTGCAGGAACAATCTGCTTAGGGCCATTATCGGATTTTCGTGACCGTGGCCCCCCAATATTCATTGCTTCAAGTTGCGTTTCATCCATCCCCTCTTCATTCATCAAGCCTGGATCGCCTCCTTCCACTTTGGAAAAGAAAACATTGTTGAGACCAACAACGGCTCCTTTAACAAATTTATATTTCCCTTCGCTATCAGTCACTCCAAATGTGCCGTTATTCGGATGGTCTGGGTTGATAAAATGAACTTCAAGTCCT